>CANPPM010000023.1 GCA_947575935.1 uncultured Butyricicoccus sp.
TCGGCTCAATGTCGCGCAGACTCTCCTCCCCCATCCGGGCGGTCTTATGGATAAACTGCAATAATTCGGTATCCTGCATTTTCACTATCACCTCACAGAATATCATATCCGCCCAGGTATGGCTTTAGCCCGTTTTTACATCATGTTTTTTCAGATAAAACACGCCAAGCGCCCAAAACATCCCAATAAACGCCACACAACAGCCGAAAAACAGCGGGTACGACATGCCGTCTTCCTGCCCATTTGCCGACATCCCCATGCTGAGCAACGCATAGGGAAAGCAATACCCATATCCCTTCGCTGCAATCCCCAATCCGATAATGCCGCCCGCCATCGCAATGCCCACTGGGACAGCAAACGACCGGATTACCAGCGACAGCAACAGATGCAGCGCGCTGACCGCGACGCCGCCGCATACCCCGCCGAGCAGCCATAACCCCGCTTCGGCCGGGAACACGCGCAGCGGAATGCCGCAGGCCATCCCGCCGGCCACAAACAGCATCATCCCCCATCCTTGTGACAAAAGGGTCATCAAGGCAGCCAGGGCCAGCTTGCTGCCAAAAATATGCACGACTGAGACCGGCGCGGACAACACCTGATTCCAGTTATGATCAAAGTGTTCCAAGCGCCATAAATACGAACAGTACACCCCGACCAGCGCCGGGTAAAAGAAATAACTGGAAAACAGTGAATGCTGGGTCCAAAGGTGATTCCAGTCCAGCTGCAGTATCTCCAGATTATTCATCAAGTTAACCGAACCAAAAAAAGCCGGAAACACTGGCAGCACAACAAACGCCAGCCATACCGGACTGCGCCTCAGCTTATACTGTTCGGCGCGCATAACACGGAAAAACATACTCTACAGCTCCTTCCGATGCAGGACAATGCGCCCCACAAGATATATGACCACCATCCAGACCAAAAGCACGGCAAAACTCCCCCATGGGGTTGGGATACGGACCAGCTGGAAAATGCGTGTATCCCGATTCCAGTCCTTCATATAAACCAAAGATAACGCGCCAAAAAAACCGTACGGCCCACAAAGCAGCCGTGGCAAAGGATACGGCAGAAACATCAGCAACAGCGCAATAAACGATCCGGCCAGCCCGATGCACAGCGGTACTACCTGATTTTTCACCGTCATAGACAGCACAAGCTGGAACGCATAGACCGCAAAGCAGGCCGTAAACAAAAACAACGCATACTGCACATAATCCAAGAGGACCGGCCTGCCATAAAAACCATAGAAAACACCCATACCGAGTATCATGACAATCTGCAGCACAACAATCGTCAGCAGATACAGCATACCCAGCAGAAGCTTGGCATGAAACAGCCGTGCTTCTGTCTGAAGGGTTTCCAGCAGCTTCAGCGTATTTCCTTTATGCTCTACGTCGGCCACGCGCGAAGCAAGCGTACCGCCGATGACCGGGAACAGGACGCCGTTCAGCAACGGCATATTGTACAACAGATACAGCCACCCTTTTTGCCGGTCCTGTTCACCGGGATGATGAAACGCCCAAAAGATCCACAACAGTTCGACCGCCAGCAATGCCGCACAGATCAGCCACAGCCAACGCCTGCGTGATTTCCAGATTTCCATACGAAGCGCGGTCATCATAAGCTCACCGTCCCCCCTGTCAGATCCAGAAAAATGTCCTCCAGGCTCTTTTGCCGTTCCTCAATGCGCAGAACCGGAATCCCGCGCCGGCAGAGCAGCGTGCTGCACTGCCCAAGCGTTCCATCCTCTACCGGCGGAAGAATCAAATATTCTTCCGCCGCCCTGCAGGGTACCCCCTCCTGCCCAAGCAGCTCAGCAGCAAGGACATTGTTTCCGGTACGCAGCGCGATATGATGCGCACTGCGCTCATGCAAGCGGTGCAGTTCATCCTGAAAAACCAAGCTCCCGTTCGCAATAATGCCGACGTCTGTCGCCATTTGATCTATCTCACTGAGTAAATGGCTGGAGACGACAACCGTCATCCCATACCGCGCCGGCAAAGAGCGGATCAGCTCCCGCATCTCCTGAATACCGGCCGGATCAAGTCCATTGGTCGGCTCGTCCAGGACCAGCAGCTTGGGGTAGCCGAGCAACGCAGCGGCCAGGCCAAGACGCTGCTTCATGCCAAGCGAATACTGCGATACCTGCTGATCCTTCGCCTGGCTGAGGCGGACAAGGGCGAGCACTTCGCCAATCTCCCGGGCCGGGCGATCCCGCAGGGTCTGGACGATGCGCAGATTCTCCTCCCCAGTCAAATGGCCGTAATAAGACGGCGATTCGATCAGCGAGCCAACATCCCGCAGCAGCCGGATTCGCTCTTTCTCTGTAACCGGCCTGCCAAAGACTATGATTTCCCCGCATGTGGGGCGGGTCAGCCCCAGAAGCATTTTTAAAGTAGTGGACTTACCCGCGCCGTTTGGCCCCAGGAACCCGTATACCGCCCCTTCGGGTACGCGCAAATTCAGCGCATTGACACAGACAGCCTTCCCGTACTTCTTACACAGATTATTAGTTTCAATAAGTGTTAACATACTAATACACTCCTCTCTGAGGGATATTATAGCATGCATACCTTACATCCACATGACGTCTGCCTTACATTTACCTTACATTTTGGGCAGAGGCTGGCGCGAACGACTGCAAACCGATATAATAAACCTATACGGAACCTTTACGAATCCGTTCCGGCCGGCTTCGCTGCCGACCGACGCCGGCCTGCAGCACCCAAGCAGGCCCTATCACCAAATACCGGAACGAAAATCACCGATACCGGGGGAGGAACACCGAATGGAACAATATGCGCGGAACATCCTGACCATTGAAGACGAACCGCAGGTCCGGGAGCTAATCTGCCGGATCCTGCGGGACGCCGGATATCAGCACATAACCGCTGCCGGAAGCTGCGCAGAAGCGCGGCAGCGATTTCAGGATCAGCCGCCCGACTGCGTGCTACTCGACGTGATGCTGCCCGACGGAGACGGCTTTTCCCTAATGGAGACACTGCGCCGGCAGCGCGACGTCCCAACACTGTTCCTGTCCGCGCGGGATGCCGACCAGGACCGTCTGCGCGGCTTGGGACTCGGGGCGGATGACTATATTGTCAAGCCCTTTCTGCCTGCTGAACTGGTACTACGCGTCGGCGCGGTACTGAAGCGCTCCTACAGGTTTTCCAGCCAAGGCAGCAGACTGCGGCTTGGGGAAACAGTGATCGACTGGGACTGCGGTACGGTCCGTTCCCCGCGCGGCACACAAAATCTGACTGCAAAAGAGCTTGCCATCCTGCGCCGTCTCGCCGAACAGCGGGGCCGGATCGTCACCATCGACGCATTGTGCCGCGCCGGCTGGGGGGAAAACTTTTTCGGCTATGAAAACACGCTGATGGTACACCTGCGGCGGCTACGGTCCAAAATCGAAGAGGATCCCTCTCACCCCAGATGGCTGCTGACCCAGCGCGGACTTGGGTACAAGCTTGCCCAGGAGGATGCGCCGTGAAGGGGCTGGGCAGGATCCTGACACGCTATGTGCTGTCAGCAGCCGGCGTCGCTCTAACACTGATTTTCATCAATGCGGTCCTTTTTTTCGCCTACCTGAAGAGCAGCCTCGATATGGAGCCCGCCTTTCACCGCAGGCTAAGCGAGCTGGCGGCATCGGTGCAGTGGACGGGCACGCACTGGGAAGCTGTGGGCGGCTCAACGCTGGAAGGTAACTACTGCTGGGCTATGCTGCTCAGCAATGACGGCGACATTCTCTGGGACGAGGCGCTGCCCGAGGCACTGCGGCGTCACTATACCATCCCGGACACCGCGTCTTTTACGCGCTGGTATCTAAACGACTACCCTGTACAGGTCTGGCGGCACGAGGCCGGGCTATTCGTCATCGCCCAACCACGCGGTTCACAATGGAAACAGCAGCTTTTAATGAACACCCAATCACTGTCTTTGCTGCTGGACTACACGCTGCCCGCCCTTCTCATCCTCAATATTGCCGCTGCGCTGCTGATCGCGCTGGCGTTCGGGATCCGTCTGTCCCGGTCAGTCAGGCCGCTTGCACAGGGTATCTCAGATCTTGCGGAACGGCGGCCGATCTCATTGGAAGAGCGCGGCGTGCTGGGCGGGCTGAGCGCCAGCCTGAACCGCGCTTCCGAACAGCTGCAGTGGCAAGAACGCATGCTGCAAAAACGCGACCGCACCCGCACCGAGTGGATCGCCGGCGTATCGCACGATATCCGCACCCCGCTGACGCTAGTGCTGGGCGAAGCCGCACAGTTGGAAGCCGACCGCACCCTTGACAGCGCGGTACATGCCAAGGCCCAAACGATCCGCATACAAGGCGAACGCATCCGGGCGCTGGTCTCCGACCTCAATCTGGCGTCCAAGCTGGAATATGATCTGCAGCCGCTGCGCTTCCAGCCGTTCCGCCCGGCAGAACTGCTGCGGGAAACCGCAGCCGAAGTGCTGAACGGCGGCATTGCCAAGACGTTTTCCCTAGAAATGGACATCCCGTCCGACTGTGAAGGCCTCCTACTGCAGGGCGACGCTCCGCTGATCGGGCGCGCTATTCGCAACCTCACGGGCAACAGCATCCGCCATAACCCGCAAGGCTGCACCATTACAATCGGCATGCGGCGCACAGACCGCCTATGCAAACTGACCGTTGCAGACACTGGACGCGGCTTTCCCGCCGCGGTACTGGAACGGCTGCACAGACCGCCGGAAGAGGCCATCCCCGGACACGGGCTTGGTCTGACTATCGTGCGCCAGATCGCGTCAGCTCACGGCGGAACGGCACATTTCACTAATCTAGAAACAGGAACGCAGGTTATCCTGTCGTTTCCATTGCCGGCCGGGAAAACCGGCTGCCCATAAAATGCCTCTGTTCCGGCAGCCGGCCCTTACCGCGGAAAATATTTTTGGACAAACGGCACCTCCTGTACCGTAAACGTCCGCCCGTTCAAATATCCCAGCACACTGTCCTGCGGCAGCCCTGCAAAAGTAAGCTGATAAGAATACAGCGCCTGGAACCGCTCGCCGTAAGGGCCGTTCTGTTCGGCAGTACCGTACTTGCAGTCCCCCAGCAGCGGATGACCCAGCGCCGCCATATGCGCGCGGATCTGGTGCGTCCGCCCGGTGACCAATTCACAATGGACCAGACTGAGCCCGTCCCGAACCGCAAGCGTACGGTACAGGGTAACAGCGGTCTTCGCACCGGGCGCCTGCGTCCGGTGCGCGGTAACCTGTTTCCGCCTTTCATCGCGGCGAAGAAAAAGCTCGATACGTCCTTCCGGAGGCTGCAGACGGCCGTGGACGATGCAGAGATACCGTTTTTTCAGCGCATGTCCACGAATCCCTTCATTGAGCAGGCGGAGCGCCTCAGCGGTTTTGGCGGCAACCACAATCCCGCCGGTATTCCGGTCGATGCGGTTGCACAGCGCGGGCGTAAAAGAAAGCGCATCCGCCGGATCCCATTGCCCCGACTGGTACAAATAGGCCTGAATATGAGCAATCAGCGTATCCCTATCCCCGGCTTCATCGGCATGCACTACCATACCGGGCGCTTTATCCGCCAGCAGAATCTGCGCATCCTCATAAAGAATGGCGGCCTTCGGCTGACGGATCTGCAGATATGCCTGCTCTTCAGGCATCGCCTCAAAAAACGTATCATTCAGATACAGCTGCACCATATCCCCCTCTGACAGGCGGTAGGCAGGGAGGGTACGCCTGCCGTTAACTTTGATCCGCTTCAGCCGGATATACTTGTGCATCAGACCGCCGGGCAGCCTGGGGACTGCCTTTTCCAAGAACTTATTGAGCCGCTGCCCGCTGTCATTCTTCGCAATACGGAATTCTTTCATTACTGACGATCCTTTCCCGGGAAATCCCCTGAACGTTTCAAAAACAGTGCCCCTTTTTCCGCCCGGCTTGCAGGGAACCCCCAGCCGGCATCAAAACCGCCGCTGCCGGGCGTTCTGCCGGCGCTTCCGATACCTTTTAGTATATAACAGAAGCAGAGAAAAGAAAATACGGTATTTTCCATAGAATTTGGTTGACAAATGACGATGGAATATAGTATACTATCAGATGTACCATGTGAGGTTAGCATGAAGATTGATTTAAGAAACCTGGCCGGAAATTCCGGCGCATCTATCCCCTTCTCGGGTGAGGCAGATCTGTGCGGTGAAGCGATGTACGGTTCGTACCCCTTCCGGCAGCCTGCAGTATACACCGGCGAAGTGCACGACCGGCTTGGCGTACTGCGCCTGACAGGCGCCATCAAAGCCATTTATTCCACTTGCTGTGCGCGCTGTTTAAAGCCGCTGGAGATCCCACTGGAGGCGCAGACCGATACGCTGCTGACGCATGACCCGGCTGCCGCCGACTCCGAGGACGAGGTCTTTCTGCTTTCGGGCAGTGAAATCGAAGTGGAGGACGTCCTTGTCCCCGCGCTGCTGCTGCAGGTGGAAATGACATACCTGTGTGACCCTGACTGTAAAGGGCTCTGCCCGCACTGCGGCATTGACAGGAACCAGTTCAGCTGCAGCTGTACGGATCGTGAAGCCGATCCACGGTTGGCAGTACTGAATTCGCTGCTCAAATAGGGGCAGCAAACACTCCCCCGTTTCACATTACAGAACATAGAGTAGGAGGTGTTACCAAATGGCAGTACCGAAGAGAAAAACATCGAAAGCAAGACGCGACAAGCGGCGCAACTCCCACTGGAAGCTCTCTCTTCCCAGCATGGTGAAGTGCCCGCGCTGCGGTGAGTACAAACTCTCCCACAGGGTTTGCAAGTCGTGCGGCTATTACAACGGCCGCGAGGTTGTCCCCACCGAAGGGTGAGACAAACAGAGAAACAGGGAAGGCTTTTTCTGCTTTCCCTATTTTTTTATTTGACGCTCCATATCCTGCGTGTTTCTGAACAATATCCGCATGCTTGGACCTCCCCTCTTCCCTCTCCCCCGCGGCGATTGTGCACGGGGATCCTGCGGCACAGCTTTCATCGGAAGGCATGCCGGTCCGGAGAGAAGCGGCAGCGTAACGCAGCATGCTGAATGCAATCATTATTTTTAAGGAGGAATCTGCTTGCCGTCAAAAATCGTTTCGGTCGATCCCGGCAGCCCGGCGGCCCGCGCCGGACTTGCACCCGGACAAACGCTGCTTTCGATCGGCGGACAGCCCGTGCATGATGTGCTGGATTATAAATTTTACAGTTACGACAGCCGTTTGGAACTGATGCTCTCAGACAGGGACGGCGCTGCATGCACGGTCACAGTGCGCAAGGGTGAAGGTGAACCGCTTGGCCTCAATTTTGAAAGCTATTTGATGGATCAGATGAAACGCTGCTCCAATCGCTGCGTGTTCTGTTTCATCGACCAACTGCCGGAAGGGATGCGCCCTAGCCTGTATGTTAAAGACGACGACGCACGGCTGTCCTTTCTGATGGGCAACTATATCTCCTTAACCAACCTGTCGGAAGCAGACGTCCAGCGTATCCTGCGCATGCACATTTCCCCCATCAATATCTCTGTACAGACAACCAATCCCACGCTGCGGTGCAAAATGCTGCGCAACCGGAGGGCCGGAGAAGCGCTGCGGATCATGGAACGCTTTGCCGCGGGCGGTATCACCATGAATTGTCAGTTGGTGATCTGCGAAGGGCTGAACGACGGTGCAGAGCTGAAGCGCTCGCTCGCTGATTTAAAGCGGCTGTATCCGGCGGTCCATTCCATCTCTGTCGTTCCCTTCGGCATGACCCGGCACCGCGAGGGCCTATATCCGCTGCAGCCGACAAGCCGGGAGGGGGCCGCGCGCTGCCTTGAAATTACAGAAGCCTTTGCAGCCGGCTGCCTGCAGGAATTTGGTACCCGTCTGGCATGGTGCGGCGACGAACTCTATTTAAAGGCCGGAAAGCCGCTCCCCGACGCTGGCTATTACGAGGACTTTACCCAGTTTGAAAACGGCATTGGCATGCTTTCCCTATTCGCCGAGGAGTTCCGTCTTGCGCTGCCCGATTACGCGGGCCGGACGGCGCGCCCCTTTACGCTTGCCACAGGCAAGGCAGCCGCCCCACTGATCCACCAGCTGCTTGACGAGGCGCGCGCTATCTGTCATAATTTAGAGTATCAAATCCTTGCGGTCCGCAACGACTTTTTCGGCGAGGGGGTCTCGGTCGCCGGGCTGATCACCGGGCAGGATCTATCTGCCCAGCTTCCTGGCAGTCTGTGCGGGGACCGTGTGCTGATTTCAGAAAATATGCTGCGCGACGGCGGCGACGTCTTCCTGGACGGCCTGACTCCCGCGCAGGTCGGCGCCGCTGTCGGCGCAGACCTTGTCCCAGTCCGAATCGACGGCGCAGACCTGCTGGCTAAAATATTCTGCACCGAGGCCTAGGCCTGCTGATCATGCACCGCATATCCAACAGAGGAATGGGCCGACAATGCATCGCCCCCCCCTTGCATGAAGACGGCCCCTTGGGGCCATCCGGCAGGCGAAGCAATGCCTCTATGCCCCTGTTAAACCTCTTCCCCAACGCCGCCGACAGGCTTTTTGCCGACATGCCTTCCCAAATGTGCGGGCATCCAAACGGCAGGGGCCTCCGGCGCAGCCCGTACAGAGCAAGAAAGGAGCAAATATGGGAAAACCTGTTGTTGCGATCGTCGGCAGACCGAATGTCGGCAAATCGCAGCTGTTTAACCGGCTTGCCGGCAAACGGCTTTCCATTGTAGAAGATACCCCCGGCGTCACCCGAGACCGGCTCTATGCCGATTCCGATTGGCGCGGGCGGGACTTTTCCATTATTGATACCGGCGGCATTGAGCCGTCGACCGATAACGAAATCTTAAAATTCATGCGGTTCCAGGCTGAAACTGCGATTCATCACGCCGATGTCATCATCCTGATCACCGATCTGCGCACAGGTATCACCGCTGCCGACGAAGATGTTGCCGCCATGCTGCAGAAATGCGGCAAGCCCATTGTGTTGGCTGTCAACAAATGTGACCGGCCCGGCGAACCCGACCCGGACTTTTACGAATTCTATAACCTGGGCCTCGGTGAGCCGTTCGGCATTTCCGCGCTTCACGGCTATGGCATCGGCGAGCTGCTGGACGCGGCATATGCACATTTCCCCCCCGAGGAAGAGGGCGAAGGCGCAGAATCACGAATCCGCGTCGCCCTGATCGGCAAGCCAAACGTCGGCAAGTCCTCGCTGCTCAACCGGGTGCTCGGGGAAGAGCGTGTAATCGTCTCCGCTACCGCCGGGACTACGCGCGACAGCGTTGACGCTGCATTTGAAAACGAGCTTGGCAAATTTACACTCATTGACACGGCAGGCATCCGCAAAAAAAGCAAAATCGAGGAAAAGATCGAAAAATTCTCGGTCATGCGCTCACAGATGGCGGTCGAGCGCGCCGATGTATGCGTTATCATGATTGATGCGGCCGAGGGCGTCACCGAACAGGACGCCAAGATTGCAGGAGAAGCACATAACGCCGGAAAAGCCTGTATTGTGGTCGTCAACAAATGGGATTTGGTTGAAAAAGACGGAAAAACCATGAAAGAGTACACCCTGCGGGTACGGGAAGGGCTGGCCTATATGCCCTATGCACCCGTACTGTTTATTTCTGCGCTGAACGGGCAGCGTGTCCCCGAGCTGTTCAAGCTGATCGTCCGGGTCTATGAACAGAACCACCGCCGCATTCCGACCGGACAGCTCAACGCGGTTCTTGCCGAAGCGACTGCACGCGTCCAACCGCCGACGGATAAGGGCCGCCGTCTGAAAATCTACTATATGACCCAGGCCAGCACCGCGCCCCCTACTTTCGTCTGCTTCTGCAACGACGCGCGGCTGTTCCATTTTTCCTACCAGCGTTATCTGGAAAACCAAATCCGTGAAGTCTATGGCCTGGACGGCACGCCGGTACGCATGATCATCCGGCAACGCGGTGAAAAATCATAGCGCACATCCAAAACCATGACACCGGTCCGGAAGCCATGCCTATTCCGGCTCCCCCTTTAAATACGGCGCCATTTATCCGCGGCATTTCCCGGCAAAAGGGCGCGCAGGTGGGAAAATACTGCGCCGGCAGGCGATACAGCAACGGTTTTCGGACAGGCTTGCTGAAAAGAGGTTTCGTAAAATGGATTCTGTCAAATATCTTGTGATCGCGGCGGCCTCCTACCTGTTGGGCTCGCTCAGCTTCTCGATCATCGTGTGTCGCCTGGCCACCGGAAAAGATATCCGCTCCTATGGCAGTGGAAACGCCGGGCTGACCAACTCTTTCCGCGTGCTGGGCGGCTCCAAGACGCTGCTTGTCCTGCTCGGAGACACTGCCAAGGCCGCAGCCGCTGTCTTCCTGGGCGGATACCTCGCGGGAATGCCCGGCAAACTCTGCGCGGGCATCTTCGTCATCCTCGGGCATGTGTTCCCAGCTTATTTTGGTTTTCGCGGCGGAAAGGGCGTGCTTGTCGGCGCGACCATGCTTCTGTTTCTGGATTGGCGCATTTTCCTGACGGCCTTCTTGCTGTTTGTCGCCGCTGTCGCTGTGACGCGCTGGATCTCGCTCGGCTCAATTCTAGGCGCGATCAGCTTTCCGGTCTCCATGCAGATCCTATACGGCGATTGGCGGCTGACCCTGGTCGCCGCATTGATGGGCGGTTCCGTCGTCTATCTGCACCGCTCCAACATCGGGCGCATCCTGCATGGCTGCGAAAACCGGTTTACTTTCCATGTAAAACCACAGATTTCGAAAGAAAAGAAGGAGGACCGCTCCCAATGAAAATTATGGTATTCGGCAGCGGCGGCTGGGGCACCGCCTTGGCTGTGCTGCTGCATGGCAACGGGCATCAGGTGACGCTGTGGACCTTTTTCCCGGAAGAGGCTGAGCGCCTCAGCCGTGAGCGCACCAACGAAAAACTTTTACCCGGCGTGATGATCCCCGCCGAAATCCCGGTCACCAGCGACCTGCACTGTGCACGGGAAGCCGAGCTGATCGTGCTTGCCGTACCCAGCTTTGCCGTAACGGCGACTGCCGAACGCCTAGCCCCGCTGATCCGCCCGAATACGGTCGTGGTCAATGTCGGCAAAGGGCTGGACTCGAAAAACGGCTACTGCCGTTTTTCCGAAAGCATCTCCCGCGTACTGGGCGGCAGCCACCCCGTGGTTGCGCTGACCGGTCCAACCCATGCCGAAGAGGTCGGGCGAGGTATCCCGACGGCCATCCTGGCGGCCTCCGCCGACCCAGACGCCGCCGCGCTGACACAGGATATCTTCATGAGCGACGACTGCTTCCGGGTATATACCTCAGACGATATCATAGGGGCCGAACTAGGCGGCGCCTTTAAAAACATTATCGCACTTGGCGCAGGTATCTCGGATGGTCTCGGACTGGGGGACAATTCCAAGGCAGCCCTTATGACCCGCGGCCTGACCGAGATTGCACGGCTTGGCGTTGCACTCGGCGCGCGGCAAGACACCTTTGCCGGACTGTCCGGCGTAGGCGACCTAATCGTCACCTGCACCTCGATGCACTCACGCAACCGGCGCGCCGGTATCCTGATCGGCCAGGGCAAAGATGTCCAAACCGCGATGCAGCAGGTCGGCGCGGTCGTCGAGGGGTATTATGCGACCGAAGCAGGATATCATCTTGCAAAGAAAGTAAAGGTTTCCATGCCGATCACCGAGGCCATGTATCACGTCCTCTACGAAGGCGGCAGCGCCCGGGAATCCATTTCCCTGCTGATGGGCCGCGATAAAAAGCGTGAAAGCGAAAAGCTGTGGATTACGTGAGTACCATCCCCTATATGGCGGCACAATGCACCCCCTCTTCTTCACCACAACCACCGGCGAGGGAGAGGGGGCTTTCGCATACCGCTGCGCGCCGCCTTTGCCGTCACGGCGCAGACCGCTGACAGTTGTGCCGCCCGCAGATAAAAGAAAATACGAAATTTTTTGCAGGCTGCAGCGGTATCCCGGCAGCGCGGCAGGGATACACCCGCATTATTTCTGGATAAACGGCGTCCTGCGCCAACGTGTCTCTGCAGAACGCTGCGCCGGGTCGGGCGCAGCCAGTACATACAGCGCATCTGAAAGCGCATCCCGCCCAAGCGCGGACTGCAGCTGCCCGGGCAGCCTACGCTCAGACGCCGGTTTGACAATCACCGGCAAGCGCGCCCCACGCAGAACCGCTATACCGCGCCTGCCCGCCGCAAGCACCCGTATATACTGCGGCTCAACCGGACAGCTCTCGGGCAGCCCCAAATAGGCACGCAGCAGCGTCCGCCGGATGCGCGCCAACGGAAAGCGGCGTGTCTGTGCATCCAGGCATATTTCTTCAAACGTACAGCCGGATGCGACTGCGCGGGCAAGCCGCCCGGCAAAACCGTCCGCCGACGGCGCAAACGGATACAGCGCGCCGGCATCCATACGGCGCAGGTGGGCAAGCAATGCACTGTCACAGTTCTGGATGCGCATCGGCGCCCACCCTTCAGACAATGCGGCGGACAGCCGGCGAACGGCGCCAGGCGGCATCCAGCGCCCCCAGCCTTCCTGCTGTGCACAGACCAGTGCGCGCAGGTACGAGGCCGAAGCAAAACCATCCGCCGTCTGCCCGCTGTCATGCGCCGCCCCGGCGCGGCGGATCGCAACCGGCCGGATCCCAGTACCGGACAGCGCCGCACAGTAAGCAACGCCCAACGTATCATTCGGACGGGAGAGCAGGGCGGCCGCCTGCGGATCCAGCGCTTCCACTGCGCGCTGCATGGCGGCCGGATAGCTGCAGCCGCTATGCAGCGCCTCGGCAAGCAGCGGTCGGACCGCCTCCCCGCTGCGCAGTGCTGCCGCCCGCTGCAGCAGCGCAAGATCGCCGCATTCCGTCCCAAAGGACAGATGGGTACCGCCCAGCGCCTCCAACAAAGCGATACCGCCCCGCGCAAACCCCTCTGCGGAAGAGAGCGCAGCGGGCAGCGGCAGCTCTACAACAAGATCTGCGCCGCATTCGACCGCCATTGCCGCACGGCTGTATTTGTCGAGCAGCGCAAAATCCCCGCGCTGCACATAATTCCCACTCATCGCACAGACGAGGACCGTATCGGCCCCAAGCCTTCGCCGGGTCTCCGCCAAGTGATAGGCATGCCCCAGATGAAAGGGGTTATATTCCGAGATAATTCCGCAAATACTCATAAAATCCTGCCCTCCGGCATTTTTAAGCGGCGCTTTCGCGCCTGTCCAGCCGCGGCCCCCGCGTTTTCCGGAATACTGAAATTCCGGTAGTTTGTTTTCTTTTGGGCACTTTTGGTAAATTCACCAAAAAAATATCAAGTATCGGTTGAATTTATAGCCGATATCGTGTACAATACAAATAGGGGCGGCCTATGCTGCGCCCCTATTATACCCTGTTTGGGAATGAAATGCAAACCAGTTCATACGGCAAATCAGTGCCGTATCAAAAACGAAAAAGGAGATCATTACATGAAAGTTCTGGTTATTAATGCCGGCAGCTCTTCGCTGAAATATCAGCTGATCAATACCGCAGACGGCGCGGTCATGGCCAAGGGCCTCTGTGAGCGGATCGGCATCGACGGCGTGCTTGTGCATACCGGCAACAAAACGGACGAAAAGTTTACGATCAAAACACCGATGCCCACCCATGCGGAAGCAATTTCGGCTGTTATCCAGATCCTGCTCGACAGCGAAAAGGGCGTGATCTCTTCTATGAAGGAAATTGACGCGGTCGGTCACCGCGTCGTACACGGCGGCGAATTCTTCTCGGATTCCGTGCTGATTACGGAAGCGGTGATCAAGGCGATTGAAGACTGCGTACCGCTTGCACCGCTGCATAACCCGCCCAACCTGATCGGTATCCGCGCTTGTCAGGAAGTCATGGGGCCGGATGTGCCAATGGTCGCAGTATTCGACACCGCATTCCATCAATCCATGCCGCAGACCAGCTATATGTATGCAATCCCGTATGAATACTACAAGAAATACAAAATCAGAAGATACGGCTTTCACGGCACCTCGCACAAATACGTTGCACAGCAGGCGGCCGAGATGCTTGGCCGCGATCTGGACGAGCTGAAGCTGATTACCTGCCATCTCGGTAACGGCTCGTCAATTGCCGCTATTAAAAACGGCAAATCGTTTGATACCTCGATGGGATTTACCCCGCTGGACGGCCTGCCGATGGGCACCCGCGCCGGGAATATCGACCCGGCCATCATCGAATTCCTTTCCG
This sequence comes from uncultured Butyricicoccus sp., assembly GCA_947575935.1. Lineage (GTDB taxonomy): Bacteria > Bacillota > Clostridia > Oscillospirales > Butyricicoccaceae > QXXE01. The sequence continues at coordinate 14,232 of CANPPM010000023.1, forward strand.
AAAATGAAGGCCTTTCCGCAAAAGAGGTCATCAATATCCTCAATAAAAAGTCTGGTATGCTGGGCATTTCGGGCGTCTCCTCCGACTTCCGTGATCTGGATGCTGCAAACGAAGAGGGCAATGCGCGCGCCAAGCTGGCCAAGGATATGTTTGATAACTCGGTCAAAAAGATCATTGGCTCTTACATCGCCGAGATGGGCGGCGTAGATGCAATCATCTTCACTGCGGGCGTCGGCGAAAACGACCGTTCGGTACGTTGGGACGTGTGCTCCCATATGGAATATCTGGGGATCAAGATCGATCCGGAGAAAAACAAATTCCGCGGCCGCCAGATGGATATTTCCATCGACTGGGCGCGCGTGCGCGTATTGGTCATCCCCACGAACGAAGAGCTTATGATCGCACAGGATACCGAACGCCTGGTCAAGCTTTCCCAGCTCAATCAGTAAAAAAGCCCCCCTGCCGTGCCTGCATCGATACTGCAGGCACACAGCCGGTTTTCCGGCTGCGTAATTTTTGTAAGGTGCATACGGCAAGGTACAGCCCCGGGACGCGTTAGCGTCTGCGGGGCTGTTTTCCGACAGTCATTTTTTCAATGGAGGATCTGCTCTACATGAGAATCCTGATTTCCCCCGCCAAGAAAATGCGGGTAGATCCCGACAGTTTTGCGCCAGACAGCCCGCCCATTTTTCTGGAACAGGCCGAGCGGCTTCAAATTGCGCTGCAGGGAATGTCCAAGAAGGAGCTGCAGGCGCTTTGGCGGTGCAGCGACGCGATTGCCGCCCTCAGCATGGAACATCTGCACAAAATGAATTTGCGCCGCTGTCTAACCCCGGCCGTACTGTCCTATGATGGAATCCAATACCGCTACATGGCCCCCGGCGTAATGG
>CANPPM010000024.1 GCA_947575935.1 uncultured Butyricicoccus sp.
CCGGCAGGAGCAGATCAATTTTACGCGGCCTGAAGTCCGAAAACAGCCTGCATCGTTTACAGAAGAGGATCTTGTGGTGTTGGGCGTCCCGGTCATTGCGGGACGAGTGCCCAACCTGCTGCTGAAATACTTGGACACCGTGCAGGGGGGCGGCGCGTTGGGCGTGCCGGTGGTACTGTTCGGGAACCGCAGTTATGATGACGCGCTGATTGAGCTGCGGGAGATTATGGAGCGGAATGGATTCCACACCGTTGCGGCGGGTGCGTTTGTCGGGGAGCATTCCTTCTCACGTACATTGGGAAAGGGGCGGCCGGATACAGAGGATCTTGCAGAGATTACGGCTTTTGCCGGGCGGATTGCGGAAAAAGTGCGTACTGGCGGGAGCATGCCGCCGATTGCGGTGCGCGGGGAGATTCCCGTCCGTCCGTATTATACGCCGCGCGACCGGAATGGCTGCGGCATTGATATCCGTAAAGTGAAGCCGCAGACCAGCAGTGCCTGTACCCGGTGCGGTTGGTGTGTGGAGGCATGTCCGTTAGGGTCGATTTCTCGGGCGGACCCTTCGGTTGTTGACGGTATTTGTATGAAATGCTGCAGGTGTATTAAAGGCTGCCCGCAGGGGGCGAAGTACTTTGACGACCCGGGGTATCTCTATCACAAGGAAGAACTGGAGGCCATGTACGGAGGACGCCGTTCGGAAAACGAAATATTTATTTGATATGGGGCGCCGGATGCATGCGATAAAATGCGCTGAGAATACGGTTTGGGGAATCAAAAAACCTATTGGCGGCGCGGGCCAAAAGGTGTTGACCGCATGGTTTTGGCAGATGGGAGGCAGGCCGGTCCGTTTGTATACGGTAATAGAGATATTCAAGCGCCCTTACGCGGATAAGGGCGCTTTTTGCTGTCCAATTGCATTGGAAATCATTTTACGGCGGGATTTTATCACCGCACTTTTGGCACGGGTTGTTTTGTATATAGCGCGATGGGAAAAGCCGAGAAAACTTTATTACAAAGCAGAAACAATCATAGGCGTTATGCTCGCATTATGTTACAATATGAAAAAAGAGGATGCAAGGGGACGGATGGAATAAGAGGAGGAGTAAAAAGAATGACACCATTTTTATGCACGGTCGGAACACTTGGATTGTTTGCCTGCTTCGTTTGGGCTATTCTGTGTTTTATCAAACACAAGCCGAAAAAGAAAGCCGGTATGGGGATTCTTATTTTTTTGGCCATGCTGTATGCTGGAGGATCCCAGACGCCGGATGATGCTGCGGTTGATGTGGGCGGCGGCGCGGGCAGGAAAGATTTAACAGAAGAAACCACCGAGCCATTTGAGGTCATGATAAAAGCAACTGCTGATGACGATCAGGGGACCCCTGCTTTTACAATCGTTACCAATCTTCCGGACGAAACAGAATTAATGCTTACGCTCAGTAACGATGCATATTTCAGCGCACAATCAAAAATTGTGATTGAAAACGGGATGGCGACAAGCGAGATATTTTCAGAGCATTCAAAACCTCTTTTCGGAGAATATACGCTATCTGTTTCTATGAGCCTCCCGAAGTTTCAGACTGACGCCGTCAAAGAAATCATTGGGGAAAACGGGGAATATATGACGGGTCAATACGTTGAATCTGCTGAAATTTCAGATGCAAGTGTTGTAAAAGCAGAGTTTCCGTTTGTTTTTCGCGCAGAAACGATGGAAAAACAACAGGTGGAATTGAAATTAAAAGAAATAATTGAAACCAGTTGCGGGCATACGTCCATTGACCGGATTTCGGTTCAAGAGAAGGGGAACGGTTACGCCGTAGCCATTGCGCTTTCCTGGGATCAAGAAAAGAGTCCAGACGAAACAAAAGAATTCATTGCAATAAGCAGCGAGGAACTTTCCAGAAAAATGGAAGAGTCTTTGCCGGATATTGGAGCGTGTTCGATATCATGGGCGGTACCGTATTATTCAGAATATGCTGCAATCAGCTATTCTTACAACCGGTCGGAATCAGGCATGGAGCAAACGGACTGCACGATTGACGAGAGCATTTGTGAAGAAACGTATCAGGCGTTTGTCCGTGAAGCAGAGGCAAAAGCCGCAGCCGGGGCTGCTGAGGCAGAAAAAGCGGCCGATTCCAATTCCGGATCAGGTGGAAATGCGTCAAATTTTAATACATATGATATCGATTACCAGACCAGCGCGGATTACGTGCTGAATACGTCAACGCATAAATTCCATAACCCTTCCTGCAGTTCCGTCTCTAAAATAGCCCCCGGCAACTTTGCGACTTCCAATAGCGCAAGAGATAGCCTGATTTCACAGGGGTATGATCCATGCGGCCGGTGTGAACCGTAATAAAATTTCAGGATTTTAAAAAAGTGCTTGACAAGATTGGTGGAATTGTATAAAATAATTTCAGAAATCTTTGAAATGCGATGAACGGGTTCAGTAGCGGCCATAAGCCTGCAGAGAGCCGCCGGTTGGTGCAAGGCGGAGGCGGAAGGTTGTGAAACTCGCCCGGGAGCAGCCCGCTGAACGCATTGGCCTGTAGGCGCCGCCGGTCATCCCGCCGTTATCGGGGAGCATATTGTCGGATATGTATGAGCGGCCGCAGCTTGCTGCGGCAAGAAGAGTGGTAACGCGGGGTTTTATGCTTCGTCTCTTTGTGCAGAAGGGACGAGGCTTTTTTAAATCCGTGTGAAGGACCGGAACCCCGGCGGCAAACGGGATTCCGTATCGTGCCGCAAAGGAATGCGGCCTGTGCAGACGGACGGGTACCGAATCCAGAAAGAAGAAAGGAGCAGTCATATGACAGCACTTGAACAGGTAAAACACATTATTGAAGCGCTGCAGGAGCGCAAAGGCCAGGAGATCGAGGTGCTTCGTGTCGAGCAGCTGACCACTCTGACCGAGTATTTTGTCTTTTGTTCGGCGACCTCGACCACACAGGTGAAGGCGCTGGCCGACAGTGTCGAGTTTCACATGAAGAACGATCATGATATTATGGTGCACCATACCGAGGGGTTTGAGTCGGCGCAATGGATTTTGCTGGACTTCGGCGCGGTGGTTGTGCATATTTTCCTGCCCGAATCCCGTAAATTTTATAATCTGGAAAATCTGTGGAAGGACGGCTCGCCGGTGCCGCTTTCTGAGCTGGGGCTCAAGGACGAATAAAGAAAGAGGGGGAAATATCTCTTGAATAGGTATGATTATAAGGAAATTGAGGCCAAATGGCAAAAAACGTGGGAGGAGCGGGGCGCCTTCCACGCTTCAGAGGATCACACCAAGGAAAAGTTTTATGCCTTAGTCGAATTCCCATATCCATCTGGCGCAGGGCTGCACGTAGGACACCCGCGCTCTTACACGGCGCTGGATATTGTAGCGCGCAAAAAGAGGATGCAGGGGTACAATGTGCTGTATCCAATGGGCTGGGACGCGTTTGGGTTGCCGACAGAGAATTTTGCAATTAAAAACCACATTCATCCGGCTGTCGTGACCGAGCGGAATATTGCCCGCTTTAAGAGCCAGCTGCAGGCGCTTGGCTTGTCTTTTGACTGGTCGCGCGAGATCAGCACCACTGACCCGCGTTATTATAAATGGACGCAGTGGATTTTCCTGCAGCTGTACAAAAAGGGGCTGGCCTATAAAAAAGAGATGGCGGTCAATTGGTGTACTTCCTGTAAATGTGTTCTGGCAAATGAGGAGGTTGTACAGGGCGTCTGTGAGCGCTGTGGCGCGGAAGTCGTCCGGAAGACCAAGAGCCAATGGATGCTCAAGATTACCGAGTATGCACAGCGCTTGATTGATGACCTGGACCAGGTTGATTATATTGAACGCGTCAAGACCCAGCAGAAAAATTGGATTGGCCGTTCGACTGGCGCCGAGGTCGATTTTACCACGAGCGAGGGGGATAAGCTGACAGTATATACCACCCGCCCGGATACGCTGTTTGGCGCAACCTATATGGTGATTTCTCCCGAGCATCCGGCAATCGAAGCATGGGCGGATAAGCTGCGGAATATGGAAGCGGTGCTTGCTTACCGCGAGGAGGCAGCCCGTAAATCTGATTTTGAGCGCACCGAACTGAATAAGGAAAAGACCGGCGTGCGGTTGGATGGCGTATGTGCAATCAACCCGGTCAATGATACGGAAATTCCGATATTTGTTTCCGATTATGTATTGATGAGCTACGGTACGGGCGCGATTATGGCGGTACCGGCGCACGACGAGCGGGACTGGGAGTTTGCAAAGGTGTTTGACCTGCCGATCATTGAGGTTGTCAAGGGCGGCAATGTGCAGGAAGCGGCGTTCACCAATGTGGAAACCGGCGAAATGGTCAATTCCGGTTTTTTGAATGGGCTTTCGGTCGCCGAAGCGAAAAAGAAAATTGTGGAATTCCTGACGGAAAAAGGCGTTGGTCATCAGAAGGTGAATTATAAGCTGCGTGACTGGGTTTTCTCTCGCCAGAGGTATTGGGGGGAGCCCATTCCGCTGGTGTACTGCGAAAAGTGCGGCTGGACGCCGCTGCCCGAGGATCAGTTGCCGCTGACGCTGCCTGAAGTGGAATCCTATGAGCCGACGGAGACTGGCGAGTCGCCGCTAGCTAAAATGACGGATTGGGTCCAGACGGTTTGCCCGCACTGCGGCGCGCCGGCCAGACGCGAGACGGATACGATGCCCCAGTGGGCTGGATCATCCTGGTATTTCCTGCGCTATATGGATCCGCACAATGATAAAGAGTTGGTCAGCAGGGAAGCGCTGGAGTACTGGTCTCCCGTCGACTGGTATAACGGCGGAATGGAGCATACCACGCTGCACCTGCTGTACAGCCGTTTCTGGCATAAGTTTCTCTATGATATCGGTGTGGCGCCCACGCCGGAGCCCTATGCAAAGCGTACCAGTCATGGTATGATCCTGGGCGAAAATGGGGAGAAAATGTCCAAGTCACGTGGGAACGTCGTCAACCCGGATGAGATCATCGACACCTATGGCGCAGATACTATGCGCCTGTATGAGATGTTTATCGGGGACTTTGAAAAGGCTGCGCCGTGGTCTTCGACTTCGATTAAGGGTTGCCGCCGTTTCCTGGAGCGTGTATGGAATCTGTTCGATCACGTACAGCCTGGGGAAGCGTATACCGCGCAGCACGAGATTTTGCTGCACAGGACGATTCAGAAGGTCGGCGAGGACATTGAAGCGCTCAAGCATAACACTGCCATTGCCGCATTGATGAGCTTAGTCAATGCATTTTATGAGAAGGGCGTGAACCGCGCCGAATACAAAACCCTGCTGCTGCTGCTCAATCCCTTTGCACCGCATATTACCGAAGAGCTGTGGGCGCTGTTAGGCGAAACCGGTGAGATTTTGTCGCTGCAGCCGTGGCCGCAATATGAGGAAAGCAAAACGGTTGAATCGACGGTTGAGATCGGTGTGCAGGTCAACGGCAAGCTGCGCAGCACGATCCGCCTGCCCCTTGACTGTGAACAGCAGCAGGCGGTCGACACGGCGCTGGCTGACGAGAAAGTTCAAAATGCGATTGCCGGCAAACAGGTGGTAAAGACTATTGTTGTCCGGAATAAGATCGTCAACTTGGTAGTGAAATAAAACGTCGGGAAATAAAATTTGGAAAAAGGCGGGTTCGGGTCTTGACAAGACACTTTGTTTTGGTTATAATAAATATACAGTGTTAAATCGGGGGCTTGTGTCCCTTGATATGGGCTGTGTAAAGCGTATGACCGTGAACGGATACGCGCGGAGGGAGGGAAAACGATGTCGGAAGTCCGCATTAAGGAAAACGAATCTTTGGACAGTGCTCTGAGAAGATTCAAGCGTTCCTGTGCCAAGGCGGGTGTGCTTTCCGAGCTCCGCAAGCGCGAGCACTATGAGAGCCCGAGCGTAAAGCGCCGTAAGAAGTCGGAGGCAGCGCGCGCTAAGAAAAGAAAGTACAGATAATTCAAAATTACCGGGACCATTTGGCCCCGGTAATTTTTTGTTGTAGTATAAAGAAACTGTCCGCATGCAGAACTGTGGCAGCCTCTGACTGAGGCTGCCACAGCTGTTCGGGATCAATTGCACATTGATTCCGGCAGAGCCGGTCAACGTTATCTTTCTTCGGCCGCTTACTTGGCGGACAATTTTTCAGCGGTTACGGAATATGATTTTCCGTTGATCACAGCGGTCGAGCCGTCGCCTGCTTCAATCGAGTAGTGAGTTTTTGAGGATTCTGTTTCCGTATCCTCGGGGAGACTGATGACAATTGAGATTTCATTCCCATTTTCGTCTGTAAAAGGCTTTGCTACAGTAAAAGAATTATCTTTGATGCCTTCAAGGATCTCTTCCATATTGCGGATTGTCTGATTGTAGTCTTCTTGTGAAAGGGAACCGGACTCGACTTCACGAAGCAGGATCGATTTCTGCTCTGCAAGACAGGCGGCGTATTCCTCTGCTGTGAAAAATTCTACATCTGTGATGCCGGATACCATATCTGTGGTGTCGGTTATCATGACGCCGGTTTTATCTGTGACGGAGAGGCGCACCTCTTCTGCACGTTTATCGCTGGTGATAACATAGGTTCCTGTCTTCACATAAGCAGTCTCTGTAGAGCCCGCTGTGACAACAGGCGCATCGGTTGCAAAGGCTGAGGTGGTGCAGAGGATCATAGCCGTCGCTACAGATAAAGCGAATGCAGATTTTTTACGGTTTTTCATAATATTTCGTATCCTTTCTTCCAGTGGGTTCTGAGCGAACCCACAAACGAGAGGGGAGCGCCCACAGGGGGACTCCGCCATTGCAATTAGGGATAATGCGTAGGAGCGCCGCTGTTCCTGATTCAGCGAACGTAAGGCCCACTCATCACAGGAAATCTCAAGATCCCGCCTAAGCAGCACGACCAGGACCCAGGCAGCAGGGTTCATCCAGTGTATTGCCGCTGCAGCTAGTGCAAGCAGATTCCAAAGATTGTCATGCCGCCGCATATGCATCTGTTCATGCAGCAGAATATAGGGCAGCAGCGTTTCGCTGACATCTTCCGGCAGTAAAATCCGGGGGCGCAGGATTCCGCATAAACAAGGGGATGCGATGTTTTTGCAGACATAAGCGCCGTTAGGCAGGGGCGTCGACGCCCGCGCTTTTCGAAGACTGTGCAGGTACAGCAAAAGGATGGACAGGGCCAGCAGTGCCGCACCCACCAACCAGACGGTTTTGAAAAGTGCAAAGGCGCTGGGCAGCGTGTCGTGAAGCGGCGTGTGGACAGCTGGGGCCAGCCGATACCTGCGGACAGCGGCGGTACCGCCGGGGACGCCTTCCAGCGTTTTCAGCAAACTCCAGATGCTGGCTGCCGAGGGGAGCCGGAAGGGGCAGAGCATTCGTATTGCAGCGGTCAGCCACAATATGACGAATGCGGTTCGGGGCAGATACTGTTTGAAAAACTGCCGCAGCAGCACAATGACCGCGATCAATACGGCGGCATTCCTCACCTCACTGCAGCTGGTCGACCAGTGCGCGCAGACGGTCAACCTCTTCTGGAGGGAGCGGATCTTTCTGGCTGCCCAGGAATGCTGAAAACAACAGGCTTGGGGAACCGTCAAATAGTTTTTCCAGCAGGCTTTTGGCCTCCTGCTGTTGTACTTCAGATTTGCTGATCAGAGCGCGGCATAGAAAACCGGGCTCTTGCCGTTCGATTGCCTTTTTGTCAATCAGCTTTTTAATGACGGTGTAAGTGGTGTTGCGGTTCCAGCCGGTCTCCGCCGCCAGGCGCTTTGCAAGGGCGCCTGCGGTCAAGTCCCCGTTCTGCCAGAGCTGCTCCATTACCTTGAGCTCTGAGTCAAACAGTTTTTGCTCCATGGAATTTCCTCCTTCAGGTCATATGACGATTCAAGTAGTCGACTACGATATGATACTATCACAATCGTCAGATGCTGTCAATGACTATTTTGGTAGTCACAAAAACTACACGGTTTCTACACATTCTTGAGAAGGTGTTTGCAGGCAGGAACAGACCGGCCGGCAAAGCGCGATCTCTGCGGGGGCTGCGGATTTCCGCAGAGAAATTTCGCATGGTTTGGCGGCCTTTGGGCGAATGAAGAAATCCGGAAAGCGGAATTGATTTTTTGCCGGTGCTGTGCTATAATGGGTCAAAAACCACCGAGAGGTACTGATCAACATGAAAAAATACCGTTTAGGCGTGCTTGGCGCCGGGAATATGGGCCTTGCGATAGCGCGCGGCGCTGTACAGGCAGGCCGTTGTTTGCCTGCTGATATCCTTTTGATGAATCGTACGCCGGAAAAGCGGGCGGCCCGCGCTGCCGAGGGTTTTGCTGTCACGGGGGATGCAGCGGTGCTTTACGGCAGCTGTGAGCAGGTTGTGTTGGGGATTAAGCCGCAGATTTTTGATGCGGTCCTGCCGCTTTTGGCGGCGGATCTGCCAAAGGAGCATCCGCTTGTGATTTCGATTGCTGCCGGGGTTAGCTTCGAAAAGATGGAAGCTTTGCTGGGGGCGGACTGTCCGATTATCCGCGTTATGCCCAATACGCCGCTGCTGCTTGGGCTGGGTGCGAGTGCGCTGGTGAAAAACGCTGCTGCCACGCAGGGACAGCTGGAGGAGGTGCGTGCGTTGTTCGGTGCGATGGGAATGACAGTTGTCTTCGAGGAAGAAAAGATGCTCAATGAAGTCATCCCGTATAACGGCTCGGCCCCAGCCTATGTCTATGCCTTTATTGAAGGGATGGCGCGTTCCGCGCAGGCGCATGGCATTGAACGTGGGCAGGCGCTGGAATTAATCTCCAAAACCTGCATTGGCGCGGCCCAAATGGTCCTGCAGAGCGGAAAGGCCCCTGCCGAGCTGATTCGTGAGGTTTGTTCGCCGGGGGGAACGACGATTGAGGCGGTCAAGGTGCTGGAAGGGGCTGGCCTAAATGCCATTTTGGCTGAGGCAAGTGACCGCTGTATTGCACGTGCTTATGAACTGGGGAGGTAAATGATGCCGTACGGTACTTTGGAATGCTGCGTTGACTCGGTCGAGTCGGCGGTGATTGCGGCGGAAAACGGTGCGACACGGCTGGAGCTTTGTGCAAGCCTGGTCACCGGAGGGCTGACCCCCAGCCTGGCTTTGTTTCAGGAGGTGCGGCAGCGGGTGAAAATCCCAATCCATGTGCTGCTGCGTCCCCGCTTTGGCGATTTTCTTTATTCAGAAGGGGAATTCGCTGTGCTGCGCGGGGAGGTATGCCTATTCCGAGAGGCAGGCGCAGATGGGCTGGTGTTGGGCATGCTTACCCCAGACGGCGCGTTGGATGAGCCTCGTATGGCCAGCTTGATTGCGCTTGCAGACGGATTGCGGATTACGCTGCACCGTGCATTTGATATGTGTGCCGATCCGTTTGCAGCGCTTGCGGCCGCACGGCGGCTGGGGGTTCGTACCATCCTGACTTCGGGGCAGCAGAACCGTTGTACGCAGGGTCTGCCGCTGTTGCGGCAGCTGCTGGAAGCTGCTGGAGACGATCCCGAGATCCTGATTGCAGGCGGGGTCAATGCAGCCGTGATCCGGACTTTTTGCGAGCAGCTTGGGGCGGTGCATTTTCACCTGTCCGGAAAGGCTGTAGTGGAGAGTGGGATGCAGTGGCGGAACCCTTCGGTTAGTATGGGCGCAGCCGGGCTTTCAGAGTATGCGATTTGGCGTACAGATCCGGCAGCGGTCCGAGAGGCGTCCAAAGCCTTTCACGATATGCGTATAATTCACAAAATGAAAACAAAGATATAGACAACAATTGCTCAAAACCAACAAAGATTGTGGATTGTTTACAAAATATTCACAAAATAACTGTAAAAATTTCCTATTGCAATGAATGCCAAAGACTGGTATTATAGAATCACAAGTTCAAAAGGAACATATGATTGGATTGTTACTGTTCTTGGCAGGCAAAACCAAATTTCTGAAAGCTCCAGATAGGTGGGGAGTGCCGAAATTTGGTTTTTTTGTTTATCAGCCTGCCTGTAGCAAAAGGTCGGCTGGGGACACTGCCAGACGTCGTTTCGACAATGGAGATCGGAATGAAGGGCAGGGGAGCTTGGCGATGGACAAAGCCGAATACGGGATGTCCTGCAAAGGGTATGGGCGGTAAACGGACCGCCGTCTGGGCATTGGGATCATTTTCAAGCAACCTTAGGGAAAGGGGAAAAGAATGTTTGCTAGTTTGAAGAAAAAATTGGGTTTTACGGCGGCAGAGATTGCAGTTTCCGCTCCGTCCGCCGGACAGGCGGTTCCGCTCAGCGAGGTCAATGACCCAACATTCAGCGAAGAAATCCTTGGCAAGGGCGCGGCGATTATTCCCAGTGAGGGCCGGGTGGTCAGCCCGGTTGACGGCACGGTTGAGCTGATGTTTGACACCGGTCATGCGGTTAGCCTCCGTTCGGACAGCGGCGCCGAGATCCTGATTCACGTCGGGTTGGATACGGTTAAGCTTGCCGGTAAACACTATACCATTCATTGCAAAAACGGCGATAAGGTCGGACGTGGCGATTTACTGTTGGAGTTTGACCTGGAAGCTATCCGGGCAGAGGGATATGATCCTATTACCCCGGTGATTATCTGCAATAGTGAGGCATATGCCTCGGTACAGGCCCATACGGGGACGACGGTTGCGGCGCTCGACGCGCTTCTGACCTTAAAAAAGTAAAACGCTTTACAGGGCCAGGCGCTGGCCGGCAAAACCGGAGTCTAAGGGAAACAAAAGAAAGGGAGTCACTAAAATTATGAAGCAGATTGAATTTACCATTACAGATCCTCTCGGTATCCATGCTAGGCCGGCAGGACAGCTTTGCAAGGCGGTCAGCAGCATGGGCAGCTCCGTTAAAATTGCGACCGATGCGAAGGAGGCTGACGCCCGCCGTATGATGGCGGTCATGGGACTTGGCGTGAAGGGCGGTATGACGGTTCGGTTTACCTTTGACGGTGCGAGCGAGGAAGAGGATGCGCTAAAGCTGGAGGCTACGCTCAAAGAGATCGGCCTGATCTAACGGAAACGGTGCGGGCATATGCCTGCCGCACAGACGATATTGAAACATCTGTTCGGGAATGCGGGTGTTCAATATAAAAAACCTGTATTCACAAGCAGAAATGATGCGTTTGCGGGGCGGGCTGCCTCCGGCAGGGGGCGGCAGTTCCGCAGGACGGACGTTTCTGATTTGTGAGTACAGGTACCAAAGGGAAGGCCGGGCTCTGCCTGGTGATTTCACCGCAAACAGGGAAGCGGTGCAGGCAGCGAAGGCCGTGGCCATATCCAGGGATCCCCCTGGGGGGCCGTACAGTTTATGTATCTGGATAAAGATACGGGAGTAACAGAAGGAGAGGGTAAATATTATGATGAAGTATTTACAAAAGCTCGGCAAATCCCTGATGTTGCCGGTTGCATGTCTGCCAATTTGCGGCATCTTGATGGGCCTTGGTTATGCGATGTGTCCGTCGACGATGCAAGGCGGCGAAGTGACTGGCATGGTGAACATGATTGGTTTCTTCCTGGTCAAGGCGGGCGGCGCGCTGATTGATAATATGGCGTGGCTGTTTGCGGTTGGTCTTGCGGTCGGCATGGCGGACGACCATGAAGGGACTGCGAGTCTTGCTGGCTTGGTTTCCTACCTGATGATGCAGGGGCTGTTGGCAACCGGTACCGTGACCACGCTCATGCCCAAGATTGCAGAGGATGCGACAAAGGTCATCGCGTTTAATAAGATTGCGGGCAATGCATTTATCGGCATTCTGGCCGGCTTGATTGGTTCGGCGTGCTACAACCGATTTAAGAATACCAAGCTGCCGGACTGGCTGGCGTTCTTCTCGGGCAAGCGCTGTGTTGCGATTGTAACAGCGATTGCGTCGATCATTGCGTCGCTAATTCTGGTATTTGTCTGGCCGATCATTTTTGGCTTCTTGGTATCGCTCGGCAACGCAATTGTAAGTATGGATGCAGTTGGGGCAGGTATCTATGCGTTCCTGAATCGTCTGTTGATTCCGACCGGCCTGCACCATGCGCTGAATAATATTTTCTGGTTCGATACCATCGGCTTGGGCGATCTGAGCCTCTTCTGGGCTGGTAAGACTTCAGCGGACGTTACATGGAGCCTTGGTATGTATATGTCTGGCTTCTTCCCCTGCATGATGTTCGGTATTCCGGGCGCGGCGCTGGCAATCATACATACTGCCAAGCCGGAGAAGCGCAATATTGCGGTGGGCCTGGTTTTGTCGGCTGCGATCTGCGCATTTCTCTGCGGCGTTACCGAGCCGTTTGAATTTAGCTTTATGTTCCTTGCCCCGGTGCTGTATGTAGTGTATGCACTGCTGTATGGCGTATTTACGTTCGTAACAGTTCTGCTGGGCTTCCGCGGTGGCTTCTCGTTCTCGGCAGGTCTGACGGACCTGGTTTTCTCTGCTTCGCTTCCGGCTGCTGCAAAGACGTTGTTGATTATCCCGTTGGGCATTGCGGCGGCGCTTGTATTCTACATCGTGTTCCGTGTCATGATTACGGCGCTGAACCTTAAGACCCCAGGTCGCGAGGATGATGGAGTGGATGAGATGAATGTCGTATTGGCAAATAACGACTTCACTGCCATTGCAAGGATCGTGCTGGAGGGCCTTGGCGGTAAGGAAAATGTGACCTCTGTGGACAACTGCATTACCCGCCTGCGTCTGGAGATTAAGGATTATACGTTGGTAGATGAGAAAAAGATCAAAGCTGCTGGGGTTGCGGGTGTAATTCGTCCCAGTAAGACAGCGGTACAAGTCATTGTCGGCACGCAGGTGCAGCATGTCGCTGATGAGTTTAAGAAATTGATGTAAAACGTGGATGCCTGTCTAGGGATACGGCATTCCAAGGGGGCGGGCAGCATTGTCTGCCCCCGGTTTTTCAAGAGAAGGTGCGAATGGATATGCTGCTGATGAAATACGCGAAAGAGTATCCGATGCAAATCTGGGCAAAGATACAGCGGTCAGGACTGTGCATTTAATAACAGGCGGCGGCATGCCTGTTTGGCTGTTTCAGGGCAGTTCCCTTCCTGCATCAGAATTGGAGAAAAGGAGTTTCAGAACATGAAAATTATTCGTGCGAAAGATTATCAGGATTTGAGCCGCAAAGCGGCAAACATTATTTCGGCGCAGGTGATTATGAAGCCGGACTGTGTCCTGGGCCTTGCGACAGGTTCGTCGCCGGTTGGCACTTATAAGCAGTTAGTAGATTGGTATCAAAAGGGCGATATCGATTTTTCAGGTGTGCGGACGGTTAATCTGGACGAATACCGCGGCCTTCCCAAGTCAAATCCGCAGAGCTATGATTATTTTATGCGGGAGCATTTCTTTGACCATGTGAATATTCGGCCGGAAAATATTAACCTTCCAAATGGTGAAGCCCCTGACCCGGATGCGGAGTGCGCACGCTATGACAAAGTGATTGAAGATCTTGGCGGCGTTGATCTACAGCTGTTGGGGTGCGGGCATAATGGCCATATCGGTTTCAATGAGCCGGGCGATTGTTTCGCAAAGGGGACGCATTGCGTTGATCTGGCGGCGCGTACGATCGAGGCGAATAAGCGCTTTTTCGATTCGATTGACGACGTGCCGCGGCAGGCGTTTTCGATGGGGATTCAAACGATTATGCGTGCGCGCAAGATCCTAATTATCATTTCGGGCGAGGACAAGGCGGAAGCCGTTGCAAAGGGATTTTTTGGTCCGATCACACCGCAGACGCCTGCCTCCATTCTACAGTTGCATCAGGATGTGGTTGCAATCGTTGATGAGGCGGCGATGCACCTTTGCCCGCAGGAATAACCGCGATGGTCATACAAAATGCAAGGCTCTTTCGGCCAGACGGCAGCTTTGCACCTGGTGAGCTTGGGATAGAAGACGGCAGATTTTCCGAGCGGGCAGGAGGCGAAGTGATTGATGCAAGCGGCCTGACAGCAATACCGGGTTTGGTTGACGTGCATTTCCATGGCTGTGTCGGACATGACTTTTGCGAGGGTACGCCGGAAGCGATCGGTGCGATTACGCAGTATGAGGCCTCTGTCGGTGTGGGTGCGGTATGTCCTGCAACTATGACTTTTCCAGAGGAAACGCTGGGGAAGATTGCAGATGCCGCCGCTGCATGGCAGAACACTGCAGAGGGTGCAGAGCTGATCGGAATTAATATGGAGGGGCCCTTTATCGCCGAGAGCAAAAAGGGGGCGCAGAATGCTGCGTACCTGCACCGGCCGGATGCGGAGATGTTTCGACGCCTGCAGAAGCGGGCGGGTGGATTGTTCCGGCTGTGTGATATCGCGCCCGAGGTGGAAGGCGACATGGAGTGCATTCGTTCGTTGGCAGGGGAGGTACGCGTTTCGCTGGCGCATACAGCGGCAGATTATGAGACCGCGAAAGCGGCTTTTGAAGCAGGGGCCAGACAGGTGACCCATCTGTATAACGCGATGCAGCCGTATTCTCATCGTGCGCCAGGGCTGATTGGCGCGGCCTGTGACCTGGCAGAGTCGGTCGAGCTGATTGCAGATGGTGTGCACGTGCATCCGTCGGCGGTGCGTCTGACCTTCCGTGCGTTTGGCGACGACCGGGTCATTCTCATCAGTGACAGCATGATGGCCGCAGGGATGCCGGATGGGGCCTACTCGCTCGGCGGGCAGCCGGTGACAGTGCGCGGCAATTTGGCGACTCTGGCGGATGGCACGATTGCGGGTTCGGCAACCAATCTGCTTGATTGTATGCGTACTGCGGTACGAGAGATGGGAATTCCGCTTGGTAGTGCGGTGAAGGCTGCGACGGTTAACCCCGCGAAGGCAGTGGGGGTTTATGACCGGTATGGAAGTCTGGACGCCGGGAAAATTGCAAACGTGATTTTGCTGGATGATACGCTTACGGTGCAGGGGATTTTTCTACGCGGCAAACGATTGTGCTGAGCGTACAGCAGCTGCCGGTAAAAAATATCAAAAATAGAATTCATGGTTTCAGAACGGTGACAAACAGGACGGTGCAGACAAGAAAATAACAGCGCTGGGAATGGGCGATGCTAGAGAGAAAGGAG
>CANPPM010000025.1 GCA_947575935.1 uncultured Butyricicoccus sp.
CGTTGGCCGTGGAAAACAACAGGATTGCACACAGACAAAGGGAAAGTAATCTTTTGTTCACGCTGTCATACGCTCCTTTATAAAGATCATGGTTTATTTGGTTCGTTCAATTACGACATCCTGAACCGTTCTGTCATACTCCGGATTGAAATGGAAGGGAAGGCCCTTATCGTCCGAGGTATAATCCTCAATGAATGGCTCATCGACGCCTTCGCTGATTTCCCAGATGGAGGCCTTCAGCTTGGTAGATGCGCCTGCATTATACAGGGGGACATAAAAACTGACTTCCTGATTGGGCATTTTTTTCAGAATGTAGTAATATCTGGTGGTTACAGATGCCCCGTTGATAGACTGTGTTTTATCAAACTGTGCGTAATAGAAGCGTCCGTCAATGGCATCCAGAACGGTGATTTTATCAAGACCCTGCATGACTTGATCTTGAGCACGCGAAATCTTCAAGAGCTTATGATCATCGGTGGAAAGCACTTTGGTGAAATGGATGGAATAGGTCATCGGACCGGACTTGATCTTGACCGTGTGGGCCGTCTTGTCTTTCAGGTCAACCGTTACGGTGGCCTCCTTGATTTCCGTTTCCTTGCCTTCAATCAATTCTTTGGATGCTTCGGGGACGTTGATTGTAACCTCAGGGTCACTCGTTTTTGCATAAACATCGACAGCCGTCTGCTTCGTGTCTGCATAAGAGGACATTTTTGAGGCGTCAAGCACGGTCTCTGTTTTCAGCTCGACATCTTCAAAAAGCGGAATGGGCGTGCCGTCGGATTCCTCTAACGTGATTTCATCATCTGCAGCGGCTGCGTACATACGGTCGACAATTGTCCGCAAGGCAGCGCCGTGGGTTGCAGGAAGCGTATCTACTGTAAGGGTAACAGCGTTTTTCTGTTCGTCATACGCCGCGCCGCGTTCAAGGATGGTGGGAAGATAATAGGAGGGGCGGTTTGTTTCGGTAAAGGTGAGCGTGTCCACCGTCGGGTCGGTCCCGCCATTGGGAAGTGCGTTCAAAAGCTTCCGGGTCAGGGTAATCGTTTTGCCGGTGAGCGTCTGGGGTGCGTCGCCCTTGACGACCTCAACATGGAATACGTCAACCGACTGGAACTCTGCGCTGCCCGCGCGCTGGTCGGCAAACATATATCCGTTGATGAAGTTTGCGGGTTGTGAGATGATCAGGGATACGTCTTCGTCGCGGTCGTTTGCGATAGTGGGGAGATCGTCCGCGGGCAGCTTTATCGTGCCGATGCGGGTGATGATCTCCAGATCAACATTTGCACCCTGGGCCGATACGAGGGCTTCCGCAGTGAAGGTTACTACGACCGTATCGCGTGAAGAGTTGACGACTTCGATGGCTACGGTGTTGCCGTTCTTATTTGAAGCAGCAATGAGCGGGGTGATAATATCTTCGGTCACGGTGACCGAATCCTTGCTTCCGCTTTGTACGGCAGGTAGTTTTGCCGCCGTATTTTTAGATACGCCTGTGGTATTTACCCGGAAAGCGTAGCGCTGGGTCACTGGGACAAAATCTGACCCATAGAACTGAACCGCAAAGAATTGATCTTTCTCCGGCGCGGGGAGATAGAGGGTAGCGGAACCCGAAACATTCTGGAATCCATCGAGTGTAAATTCAGCCTTTTTCAAAGCGGAAGAGGTGTCTGCGGTACAATATCTGACCTTTGCTGCACCTTCCGGCACAGAAATGGAGAAAGCTGCCCAATATCCTTCGACAACCGGCTTGTTGAGCCCCTCCGTAGCCGGGACATAGGAAGCCAAATTGGTTGCGCTGATTTTGATGGTGTTGTCAGATGCAGCCGACAAAAATTCGTCCGTTTGGCCGTCAGCCAGCTTGACTTCATAATCTGTGTAAGGACGACTATCGTTGCATGTCAGTTCTGGGGCGTTAATATCCCCCACCTTTAGCTGTGTCCTGCGGGAAAAAATAACACTGGGCGCTTCGGCGGAAAGGCCGGTGGAATCGAGGGTTTTATAAGTCCAGGAATCCCCTGCGTAATTGGCTGATTCAGGGTACTCGATAGTGAGCAGCTTGCCAAGATATTTCTCAAATTGCTCTTGGTCTGTCATGGTATCGAATCTTTCAAGATTATCGGTATCGGCAAAAAATCTTGCCGCTGTTTTGCTGTTGGATTCCACAGCATCAGAGTCGATGGCAGTCGTTTCATAGAATGCCGGGGCTTCTGTTTGGATGCAGTCTGCTGGATCATTTTCTGTGCCAAAGTCTATGGTGACGTCGGCAAGCTTAATCTCCATGGTGCAGCCTGGCAGTGATTCATACTTTACTTCTGGGTCGTTATTATTGGTGTTGACCTTGCACAGTTTTACCGTATAAATGCCGGAACCGTCTTTATCAAAAAACTTTGACGCTTTGTCCGAAACACGCAGGCTGAACGAGCGGAGATAATCCTTTGTTTCAAATTTCCCCCGGGCAGGGGTATCCCATTCTATTTTGCGCCAGGTTTCCTTGTTGTCTGTCATCAGCTCGGAGCTGCAATCAGGATCATACTGAAGGGCTGTCTTCGGATAATGCACCATCAGCGCATATCTGGTGCTGGGCTCCAGCCCGCTGTAATGGACGATCATGGTATCGCGCTCGCTGTCTTTCGCAGCCGGATCGTTGCTGCTATCGGATTCTGTAATGCGGTTGTTGCTGATAATCTCTTCAAATTTTTCCTCTGCCTTGGCGTTGTCCGCATAGAAATAGACGCCATGGATGGTAGGCTGGTCTGCCTCTCTGACCGCTGCGCCGGCGGTTGCGGGCAGCAATGTCAGCAGCATGACCGCTGAAAGAAGCATTGATAAGAATCGTTTTTTCATTTTCCTGAGGTTCCTCCTTGTTGTCGATTTGCACAGGATAGGCGTGCATGATTTGTATAAAAACAGCTGATAAAAACCGGTTTTCCCTCCTTTCGAAACGGTTCGCATTCCTTGTATATCCATGCAGGCGGCATTTTGCCGCATGTTTTTACTATTTCTATTTTATCACCTTTGTAACCGAATTGCAACCGTTATTTCTGCAAAATCAGCCAAAACAGGAAAATTTCTGACAATCTTGTGGAAGATCGGAAATATTCGGACAATCGGGGCGGAGAATCGACTTTTTTTGCTGTTTTGGTGCAAAATTCTTGCAATGCAGAGGAAATCATGCTAATGTTATTACGGGATTTTATATGCATTAAAAAATAAGGGATGAGAAGGTGTAAGAGCGGGGAAAAATCCTCGTTTTGCCGCAAAAAAACTGCCTGTACCGGCAGGCAATTCCCTGGCGGTACAGGCAGAATGCAGATTCAGCGCAGGATTTCAGTCCAAAGCGCACTGTAATACTCGTTGATTTCTTCCGGCAGATTGCGAAAAACCTCGCCGTTTGCGATGGTATCCTCTCCGGGATAATGGATGGGATCGTTTTTTATCTCTTCGTCCAGCTGTTCATAGACCTCGCGCTGCGGGCTGGAATAGCCGATATATTCGGCGTTTGCGGCGGCAGCCTCGGTTGTGCACATGAAGTTGATGAATTTTTCGGCATTTTCAATGTTTTTGGCATTGGCCGGGATACACATAGCGTCTACAAAGACGTTGGTCCCTTCCTTTGGGATATAAAATGACAGATCGGGGTTATCCTCCATCATGGTGACTGCGTCGCCGTTGTAATAGGGGGCAATCAGGATTTCTTCATTGGGCAGCTTTTCCAGGATCTGGTCCATCCAGAAGCCCTGGAAATTGTCCTTGCCTGCAATGATCTTGTCGGCGGCCGCCCGCAGTTCGTCCTTGTCCGTTGTGTTCTGCGAATAGCCCAGCAGCTTGAGCGTCAGCCCAAGCGCATCCCGGGAGTTGTCAAACATTGCAGTTTGTCCGGCATATTTGGGGTTCCACAGGAGATCCCATGAGCCGGTGTCGGCTTCGTCGACCTTTTTTGTATTGTAAATGATCCCAACCGCGCCCCAGGTATAGGGGACTGAGTAAGCTTGCTCTGGGTCGTACTCCAAATGGGTATACTTGCTGTCAATCAGCGAATAATTGGGGATATTGTCCAGATTCAGTTTTTGCAGCATCCCTTCGTCGATCATACGGGCAATCATATAGTCAGAGGGAATGACCACATCATAGCTCTCGCTTTGCAGGCGGGAGTATAGGCCCTCGTTGGTTTCAAAGGTATTGTACACAACGCGGATGCCGGTCTCTTTCTCAAACTGTTGGAGCAGGTCGGTATCGATATACTCGCCCCAGTTATAGACGTTGACGACCTCGTCGGAGCTGCCGCCGCAGGCGGTCAGGCTTGTCATAAGAAGTGCAGAAAGTGCCAGTGCAAGAATTTTTTTCAATTTTCTACCCCTTTCAAAGGTTGATATTTGGGCTTTTGCGCATTTTTATGAGATTCATCGCGGGATTGCCGGAAATTGATGATCACCAGCAGGATCAGGACCGCGAGGAATAGCAGTGTAGAGAGGGCGTTGATCTTGGGGCTGATGCGCCGCCGGGTCATTGAATAAATGACGACCGAAAGCGGCTGGCTGGTCGTGCCTGCGGTAAAATAAGAGACCACAAAGTCGTCGACCGACAGCGTGAATGCCATAATCGCGCCGGTGACAATGCCAGGCATGATTTCGGGCAGGATGACCTTTTGCAGGGCCTGTGAGGGCGTTGCACCCAGATCGAGCGCAGCTTCATACGCATTTTTATCCAGCTGCCGCAGTTTGGGCATGACATTGAGCACAACGTAAGGGACGCTGAAGGTCGTATGCGCGAGAATCAGCGTCAGGTAGCCCTTTTCCAGCATCAGCATTGCAAATAACAGCATAAATGTGACGCCCATAATGGTATCTGAGGTCGACATCGGGATGCTGTTGACCGTCAGATAGACGCCCTTGGTGCGCCGCCGCATGCAATGGATGCCCAGCGCGGCGACCGTACCCAGGAGGGTGGAGAGCAGCGCCGAAGCAAACGCAACGATAAGCGTGACATACAGGCTGTGGATAATGGTAGAATCGCGAAACAGCTCGGCATACCAATCCAGCGTAAAGCCATGCCAGATGACGCGGCTTTTGTCTGCGTTGAAGGAAAACAGCATCAGTGTAAAAATCGGGGCGTACAGGAACAGAAACAGGAGCAGCAGATAGAACTGCTGGAAAAAGCGTTTCACAGCAGCAGCCCCCCTTCCTCGCCGGAACCGTCGTCGAAGCGGTTCATAATCAGCATGCATAGGAAAACCAGCGCCATCATCACCAGTGCAATTGCAGAACCCAGCTGGGGATTATAGGCATTGCCCATAAACTGCAGGTCGATTAGGTCGCCGATCAGCATTTCCTTGCCGCCGCCAAGCGTTTTGGAAATGACAAAGGTCGAAACGGCTGGGACAAACACCATGGTGATGCCCGCAATGACCCCAGGCATAGACAGCGGGAAGATCACCTTGCGGAATACCGCGCCCGAAGGCGCGCCGAGATCCTGCGCGGCCTCAATCAGCTTTTTGTCAATCTTGATCAGCACGTTGTAAATCGGCAGTACCATAAACGGCAGAAAGTTATAGACCATGCCCAGTACGACTGCGCCGCCTGTATTGATCAGCGGCAGGTATTCGATCGGCGCCTCGGGCCGCAGCAGCGTATTCAGCAGCCTGATCACACCGATATTTTGCAGGAATTGGTTGATGAAGCCGTTATTTTCCAGGATGGACATCCAGGCATAGGTACGCAGCAGGAAGTTCATCCACATCGGCAGCATGATCAGCATCATATAGAAATTTTGCCAGCGCGGCGGCTGCTTGCTCATGATGTATGCCAGGGGATAGCCCAGCAGCAGGCACACCACAGTGGCCGCGAACGCCAGCAGGAAAGAGCGCCCGAAGATTGAAGTATAGGAGAGCATACTCGTGAAATTGCCGAGGGTCAGCGCGCCCGATTTATCGGTGAACGCATAATAGACGACCAGCAGGATTGGCGCGATAATGAAGATCAGCATCCAAACACCGTAGGGATAGGCCATGTATTTTTTCACTGTGCGGCCTCCGTTTTGTGCATAATATGGATATGGAACGGGACAACCGACAGCCCGACCGTTTTTCCGACCGGTTCGGCCAAAGTGGAATGCACCATAAAAGTGAAGTGCTCGGTGCGGATCATCATCTCATAATGCACGCCCTTGAATACAATCGATTCCACCACGCCCTGCAGGAGGGCGTCCCCTGGGAACGTCAGTTTGATATCCTCAGGGCGGATCACCACATCGACCGGCGTTTGTTCGCCAAAGCCTTTGTCGACGCATTCGAACGAGCGGCCGCAGAAACGGACCAGCTCGTCGCGCACCATAACGCCGTCGAGGATATTGGATTCACCGATAAAATCGGCAACAAATGCGTTGACCGGTTCGTTGTAGATGTCGGTCGGGGAGCCGATCTGCTGGATAATGCCGTGGTTCATGACCACGACGGTGTCGCTCATCGTGAGGGCCTCTTCCTGGTCGTGCGTAACATAGATAAAGGTAATTCCGGTTGACTGCTGGATTTTTTTCAGTTCCAGCTGCATGTCCTTGCGCAGTTTTAAATCCAGTGCGCCCAGCGGTTCGTCCAGAAGGAGCACCCGGGGCTGCATCACAAGCGCGCGTGCGATGGCAACGCGCTGCTGCTGGCCGCCTGAAAGCGATGTAACCTTACGCCGTTCAAAGCCGCGCAGTCCGACCAGCTCAAGCATTGTCCGGACCTTGGTCTGGATCTCCTGTTCGCCAAGCTTACGCAGCCGCAGGCCAAATGCAATATTTTCAGCAACATCCAGGTGGGGGAAAAGCGCATACCGCTGGAATACCGTATTGATCTCCCGTTTATAGGGGGGGATATCATTGAGGCGGCGGCCTTCAAACAATACGTCGCCGCTGGTCGGGCTCTCAAAACCGCCGATAATACGCAGTGTTGTCGTCTTGCCGCAGCCCGAAGGGCCAAGCAGCGTCACAAATTCACGATTTCGAATCGAAAGGGATATACCCTTTAATACCTGCTCACCATCGAATTCCTTTTCGATGCACTTCAGTTCGATCAGGCACTTTTTTTCCAATCTATACGCCCCCAATTCTTTCTCTCAATTTACGGGCGGCGGGGGCCGTCCATTTCATAGATACATTTTAAATCAAATACGCGAAAAGTCAATAAATTTCGGTAAAATAACGCAAATTTTTTATTGCCTTTGCCGCCCCTTCGAACCGCTGCCGCGCAGATCCGGCGGTATGGGGCGCATGCGGGCGAAAGGAAGACCGGCCCGCCATAGGGACAGCGGGCCGGTTGGGTCCAAAGGGAGGGAGAGGAGATGTTTTAGATGGCGTTAATATCGACCATTTCACAGTTTTCAATCCGAATATCGCCTTCTAGGCAGCGCAGCAGCGCTTCCGCGGTGTCCATCGAGGTCAGACAGGGGATGGCGCGCTCGACGGCTGTCCGCCGGATCTGTACGGCGCCCAACTCCGGGTGGCGTCCTTTGACGGAGGAGGCGATGACATAGTCGATTTTTCCGCTCTCAATCAGGTTAATAATATTGGGGGACGGCTCGTCCACATTCCGGATGGCGTTGGCGGCGATCATATGGCGGTTGAGCAGGTTGGCCGTGCCGCTGGTCGCGTACAGCGCAAAGCCTAGTTTTTCAAACCGTTCGCCCAGTTCAATTGCTTCCTGCTTGTCCGAATCACGCACCGAAATGAGAACCGCGCCTTCGTGCTTCATCTGGAAGCCTGCGCCCAACAGGCCCTTCAGCAGCGCTGTCCGGAACGACTTGGATACGCCCAGTACTTCGCCGGTCGATTTCATTTCCGGGCCCAGCTGGGTGTCCAGATCTCGCAGTTTCTGGAACGAGAACACCGGGACTTTGACTGCGTAGTATTCCCGTTCCGGCAGCAGACCCGTGCCGTAGTCCATATCGCGCAGTTTCTCCCCAAACATGCACCGTGTCGCAAGATCCACCATTGGCAGACCGGTGATTTTGGAGAGATAGGGTACGGTTCGTGAGGCGCGCGGATTGACTTCAATCACATAAATTTGATCGTCATACAGGACAAATTGCAGGTTTATCAGGCCAAGCACCGACAAGCGCCGCGCCAGCGCCCGCGTGTAGCGGATGATGGTATCCTTGTGTTTTGCGCTGATGGTTAGCGAGGGATAGACCGAAATGGAATCCCCGGAGTGTATGCCGGCCCGCTCCATATGTTCCATGATGCCGGGAATCAGGATATCTTCACCGTCGCAGATGGCGTCCACCTCGATCTCACGGCCCATCAGATATTTGTCAACCAGGACTGGATTTTCGACCCGGTTTTGCGTAATGACCCGCATAAATTCACGTACGTCGGTTTCACTGTAAGCGATCTCCATACCCTGTCCGCCCAGCACATAGGAGGGGCGCACCAGGACCGGATATCCCAGCCTGGCCGCTGCCTGTACGGCCTCTTCTTCGGTGAAGACAGTCGAGCCCTTTGGCCGCGGGATGCCGCATTCTTCCAGAATTTCGTCGAATTTTTCACGGTCTTCCGCAGCGTCAATCGACCAGGCCGGCGTACCCAGGATGGGGACGCCCAGCGCCTCCAGGTGCGCCGCCAAGTTGATTGCCGTTTGGCCGCCAAACTGTACAATGGCGGCGTCCGGGCGTTCGGCCATGACCACGCCCGTCACATCCTCCGGGGTCAGCGGTTCAAAATACAGGCGGTCGGCTGTGTCAAAGTCAGTGGATACGGTCTCTGGGTTATTATTCAGGATGATGGTTTCACAGCCCAGCTGCCGGAGCGCCCATACCGAGTGCACAGAGCAGTAGTCAAATTCAATCCCTTGTCCGATCCGGATAGGACCGGAGCCCAGCACCAGCACCTTTCGCCGGCCATCACTGGGCTTGACTTCGGTTTCGTCGTCATAAGAGGAATAATAATAGGGCGTTTCCGCGTCAAATTCGGCGGCGCAGGTGTCAACGGTCCGGTAGACCGGCAGCCGGTGTACCGGGTTGACCGGGCAGCCGGAAAGCGTTTCAATCGTGCAGTCCAGAAAGCCGAGTTTTTTGGCGCGCAGGTACAGCGCGGTATCCAAGCGGTCTGCCGCGGCCAGCTCCTTTTCCATTGAGACGATGCGGTAGAAGCCGTGCAGGAACCAGGTATCAATTTTTGTGGCCTCGAATACCTCTTCGATGGTCGTCAGCCCCCGGCGGAAAGCTTCGCTGATGACAAAGATTCGCTCGTCGTTGACCCGATGCACGCCTGCCCGGATCTCTTCGTCGCTTCGCTCACGAAGGCGGGGCATAATCAGCGAGGTCAGCTTCATCTCAATGGAACGTACGGCCTTCATCAGCGCCGCTTCGAAGCTGTTTGCGATTGCCATGACCTCACCGGTCGCCTTCATCTGTGTCCCCAAGGAATGGTCGGCATAAACAAATTTGTCGAACGGCCAGCGCGGGAATTTGACGACGCAGTAGTCCAGCGCTGGCTCGAAGCAGGCGACTGTTTTTCCAGTGACGGCATTTTTGATTTCGTCCAGGCCATAGCCGACCGCGATTTTTGCCGCGACCTTGGCGATCGGGTAGCCGGTTGCCTTGGAGGCCAGCGCCGAAGAACGGGAAACGCGCGGATTCACCTCGATAACTGCATATTCAAACGAGGTGGGATGCAGCGCGAACTGAACGTTACAGCCGCCTTCAATGCCAAGTTCCGTGATGATATTGAGGGCCGAGGTGCGCAGCATCTGATATTCTTTATCGCACAGCGTTTGACTGGGCGCCACGACGACCGAGTCGCCGGTGTGCACGCCGACCGGGTCGATGTTCTCCATATTACAGATGGTAATGACATTGCCTTTTCCGTCCCGCATCACCTCGTATTCAATCTCTTTCCAGCCGGCGATACATTTTTCGACCAGGATCTCGTCGACGCGTGAATACATGATGCCGGAGGCCGCGATTTCCCGCAGTTCCTCCCAGGTATAGGCGATGCCGCCGCCTGTGCCGCCCAGCGTATATGCCGGGCGGATAATGACCGGCAGACCGATCTCCCTGGCAAAGGCTTCGGCGTCTGCAACCGTGTGTACGACCTTGGAAGCAATGATCGGTTCCCCGATCTTTTCCATGGTGTCTTTGAACAGCTGGCGGTCTTCCGCCTTGGCGATGGTCTCTGGATTGGCGCCCAGCAGGCGCACGCCGAACTGCTCCAGAAAGCCTGCTTCACACAGCTCCATGGCAAGGTTAAGGCCGGTTTGGCCTCCCAGTGTGGGCAGCAGTGCGTCTGGGCGTTCCTTCCGGATGATCTCTTTGACTGCGCCGGCTGTCATCGGCTCAATATAAATTCTGTCAGCCATAGCCTTGTCGGTCATGATCGTCGCCGGGTTGGAATTGACCAACACGACCTCAAGGCCCTCTTCACGGAGCGCG
This sequence comes from uncultured Butyricicoccus sp., assembly GCA_947575935.1. Taxonomy (GTDB): domain Bacteria; phylum Bacillota; class Clostridia; order Oscillospirales; family Butyricicoccaceae; genus QXXE01. Next base: position 10,401 of record CANPPM010000025.1, read on the forward strand.
CGGCAGGCTTGTGTGCCCGCATAGTCAAATTCAGCGGCTTGTCCGATTACGATAGGGCCCGAGCCCAGCACCATCACCTTGTGCAGATCGCTTCTCAGCGGCATGTTGGCGCGCCCCCCTTCATCTGCTCCATATTTTGAATAAAGCGGTCAAATAAATATGCGGTATCCATCGGTCCCGGGCAAACTTCCGGATGGTATTGGACGGTAAAGATAGGCCGCTCCCGGTACTCCAGCCCTTCGACGGTGCCGTCGTTCAGGTTCACATAGCGTACGCGTGCCAGCGATTCCGGCACGCTGCTGCCGACCACCGCATAGCCATGGTTTTGGCTGGTGATATAGGTACGGCCGGTATCCAGATCCTTCACCGGATGGTTGACGCCGCGGTGTCCATAACGGAGTTTTTCGGTTTTCGCGCCGATGGCAAGTGAGAGCAGCTGGTGCCCCAGGCAGATACCAAAAATCGGGATGCCGCTGCCCATCAGCCGCCGCAGGTTTTCAATGATCTCGTGGTTTTCCGCCGGGTCTCCGGGGCCGTTTGACAGCATGACGCCGTCGTATCCGTCCGCAAGCAGCGTTTCTGGCGGGGTGAGGGCGGGGACAGCCGTCACCTCGCAGCCGCGGCGGCATAGTTCCCGTTCGATATTGTATTTTACGCCGTAGTCATACAGTGCGACCCGGAACCGGATTTCGTCGGTATCGGAGGGATAACGGATCGGTTCGGCGCAGGTGACTGCGGCTACCGCGTTGCGAATGGCATAAGATTTCATTTCCTCGATTTTGCCTGCGTCTGGTTCGTACCCTTCGGTATAGAGCAGTCCGTTCATCACGCCTGCATTGCGGATCCGGCGGGTCAGCGATCGGGTGTCGATACCGGCCAGGCCGACGACATGCTGCCGCTTCAGGTAATCGTCCAGCGTCAGCTTGCAGCGCCAGTTGGAGGGATATTCGCACAGCTCGCGCATGATAAAACCGGATACCCAGCTTTTTCTGGATTCGTAGTCGTCAAAATTGATGCCGTAGTTACCAATCAGCGGATAGGTCATGCATACCATCTGCCCATAATAAGATGGGTCGGTCAGTACCTCTTGATATCCGGCCATGCCGGTATTGAAGACAACCTCACCGATGGCACAGCCCTCGGCGCCGACGGCCTGTCCGCTCAACAGGGAGCCGTCAGCAAGTAATAAATATGCTTTTTTCATGGGATCACTCCAAAAAACCTGCCTATTCAGGCTCAAATAGTTACGATATGGGGAAGGGTGGGCAGGCCGGGGAAGGGCCTGCCCGGCCGCTTCTGCGGGGCTTTGTCCGGCGGCCCGGGGGGTTCCGATCTCCACCGCGGGAAGCCTGCCCAGGGTTCAGCGGATTGCGGATACGATATCATCCCGCATACGCAGCGCCTCTGCACGGGCGGCTTCGCGGAAGTCCTCGCCGGTCCCGCCAGATTTTTTCCATGCACACATGATGCCGCGCGAGGAATTTACGATGGCGCCCAGGCCGTCTTGATTAAAGCTGTTTGCAATGTCTTTGGCCGTTGCGCCCTGTGCGCCGTAACCGGGGACAAGAAAATAGGATTTGGGCAGCAGCTGCCGCAGGATTCGCTGTTCTTCCGGATAGGTTGCACCGACAACTGCGCCAACCTGGTTGTAGCCGCAGGCGGTGTCCAGCCCTTCTCCCCAACTGGCAACCATTTCTGCCATGCGGACGTACAGGGGAGCGCCTTCCATGTCGCGGTTTTGGAACTCGCCGGAGGATGGGTTTGAGGTCTTGACCAGTACGAAGATTGCCTTGTCACGGTTTCGGCACTCCTTCAGGAATGGCTCGATGCCATCGGTCCCCAGGTAGCCGTTTACTGTTGCGCAGTCACAGCCATAAGGGGCAATTTCGGTATCGCCGACTCGGGTGCGGCCCAGATAGGCCTCGGCATAGGCCGACGCGGTCGCGCCGATATCGTTGCGCTTGATATCGGCAATGACATACATGCCCTTGGCGTGTGCATAATCAATGGTTTGCTTCAGTGCCATGGCGCCGTATGACCCTAGCAGTTCATAATAGGCGGCCTGCGGCTTGACGGCGGGGACAATATCGCACAGTGCATCGATCAGCCCACAGTTAAAGGCTACCATCGATTCGGCGACTGCGCGCAGGGTTTCCCCGTGCAGCATGAAGTTGCGGCGCAGGATGCTTTCCGGGATGTATTCTGCACGCGCGTCCAGGCCTGCGACGGTGGGATTGCCTTTTTCTTTGATTTTTTCAACGAGAGTATGGATTGACATAATCAAACTGCTCCTTTCAAAGTGCATAACATGGGTGTTAAAGTCTGTTCTAACCTGGGCGGGATACCGGTTTCGGGAAAGCTTTACCAGGAAGGGCGGTTTTCTGCCGGAATTTTGAGGGATTTTAGGGGAAATCGACGGCCCTTCGGCGAAAGCAGATCGCCTCGGGCGGCGTATGGCGGTTTCAGGACAGGCTCCGGCGTATCATTCGGGTGGCAAAGCGGTTTGGGCGGGAGGATCGGCTGCCGGCAGCGCTAACGTTTCAGCGGCGTACAAAGCAGGACTGCGTCTTTGCCATCCACCTCGCGCAGCAGGACGTTGACCCGTTCCGCGCGCGCGGTCGGCAGGTTTTTGCCGATATAGTCGGCCCGGATGGGAAGCTCGCGGTGGCCCCGGTCAATCAGTGCGGCAAGCTGGATACGCTCGGCGCGGCCCATCAGGCGGATCGCCTCAATCGCTGCGCTGACGGTGCGGCCGGTGAAAAGCACGTCATCGACTAGGACCACCGTACGGCCTGCAAGGTCTGGGCGTTCGGGGAGATCGGGCGGTTTGCTGCGCGCGGCGTGCGGCAGGTCATCCCGCAGCGGACGGATGTCCAGTGTGATGACTGGCGGGCGTTCCCCTTCGGCAGAGGCGATACGGCCTGCCAGCCGCTCGGCGAGCGGCGCGCCGCGTGTGCGGATGCCTGCCAGCAGCAGCTTTTCTGGTCCATGGTTTTTTTCCAGGATTTCGAAGCCAATACGGGTGAGGGCGCGGCTTATCGCCCCCTCGTCCAGGATTACGGTCTGTTTTTGCAAGCATTTCCCTCCTTTGTATGGATGTAATATATAAAAACAGCTTTCTGCCTCTTTGTTCAGGCGGAAAGCTGCACAAAATAAACCTGTCCTCAAAAACAGGTTACCTCCATTGGTATCCGGCGCGCCGCCTTTGCGGGCTCACGGGCCCACAATTAAAGGTTTGCGGTTTTCTGTTTTCATTATATCGTGTCATGGGCTATTTGTATACCTCTATTTTTACAAAACAATCTGACGGAGCTCCCATCATTTTTCATGTTTTTAACAAATTTGCCGCTTATACTTTCTATTTGATCCGGGGATACTGCTTACAGAAACAGCAAAGGTCTGCCGGCCGGATTGAAAAATACGGAACGGCGGCTGCCGGGGAGGGCCGCGTGAAAATGCAGCAGACTGGCAGCAGGGTTGTTTCCGAAGACGTTTTGGGAAGCGGCCGGGGCCGGCAATCCATCCATGACTGAAAAAAGAAAGGCGGCGTATTTTTATGAGAACAAGTCCATTGATGACGGGACTGACTGCAGGGCTTGCGGCGGGGGCGATTGCATCTGTAATGGCGGCAGGCGCGATGATGAATCCGACTGTACGCAGGCAGGTAGGACGTACTGCGCGCAAGGCGGAAAACCAGATGCACCAGCTAGCAGGAAAAGCCGAGCACCAAATGCACGATGTGATGAATAAATTTCACTGAGGACAGGAAAGGAGCCCCTCCGAGGAGGCGGCTCCTTTTTCAGTGGTATATAGGGAAGTAGGATAGCTGGTCAGGCCCAGTTTTCCGGCCCTCCTCTTTCCATCGCGGATTTGACCGCCTGCAGATAGGTAAAGATGAGCCAAAGGTGGATCGCTTCGATCGCAACGCCAAGAACTAGCATAATATTACCGGCCATGGTGATGGTGTCTGCTGCAGCGGCCAGCGCCGCGTCGCCGCCCATGGAAGAATTGACGATCAACACACTGATGCCAGTGACGGAAAGCAGAGAGGCAAGGGTACTGATCAGGGCGAGATAAAAGCACCATAGAATCCGCTTGGGCGGATAATCCAATTGCCGTACCTCACGGAGCTCTTCAAAGCCGGCATACAGTTGGTATTGCATCATCAGCGCCAGCACAAGCACGGCGATGGCAATGACCAGCAGGACCAGCAGGCTGATGATAGCGCCATCCATCGAGGCAAGGCCGCCGCCGGCGAGCGCGGAGGCAAATGAAATGGTGACGATGAATACAATCAGGACAGTCAGCCCCAAATAAATCCAAAATAGGCGAAGCGCTTTGGAAAAGTGGCGGTTTTCATGCCGTAAATGATAAACGGCGGCAATGGTCATGACGCCACCGGCCAGCGACATGAGACTGCCCAGCAGGGACAGGGATTCAATGTTGGTAATCACCGAGCCGATTGCAGCCAGCGCAATGGCAATAAACATCATCTGAACGGCTGAATATATTTGTCTCATAGAAAGTTCCCCCTTACATATCGAATGAGCGGCGTAGGGATTGGTTAGGAGCCGTTTGAAACATGGAAATATGCACGATGGCGAGGAATTTTTTCGCCAGACAAA
>CANPPM010000026.1 GCA_947575935.1 uncultured Butyricicoccus sp.
CCCCTTTTAAGGGACGGATTGTTCTATTATGGCTTTGATAATTCCCCCAAAAGCCGGTTGTTCCGGCAGGACGACTTACGATCAAAGGAAAGCATCGTATGAAGTAAAATCTACGATTAAAAACGCTATCCACTCATTACGGGAAAACATCGGAAAGAAAGCGAACAGACTCTCTGCAACATCCGCCCTACCACAGCGCTTCTTATAAAAACAGTTCTTCTTTTTACAGATTCTGACGAATACCCTTTTGAACCGGTTTTCAGCAGCGCCAATCTAAAAAGCTGGCAAAAAGCCCCGTCGGGCTGCGCTGCCCAAAGAACGGCGCGGACGGCTGCCCAGCCGAGTGCATCAAATGTGAATATTCCCTAAAAATTCCCCCACATGTCATTGCCATGAAAAGCATTCAGTGGTAAAATGAGAACAGATAAAACTCTCTCCGTGAGGTGAACTATGGTTCTAAAATCCTTGCTTTTGCAAGGCTTCAAGTCCTTTCCTGACCGCACTGAAATCCGATTTTTGGGCGGCGTAACCGCAATTGTCGGCCCAAACGGCAGCGGGAAATCCAATATTTCAGACGCCATCCGCTGGGTTCTGGGGGAGCAATCCTCCCGCTCGATGCGCGGGTCCAAAATGGAAGATGTCATTTTCGGCGGCACCATGCGGCGCGGGCCAGTCGGCTTTGCCGAGGTCTCGCTGATCCTCGATAACGAAAGCGGCCGCTTCCGCTCGGATTTTACCGAAATTATGATCACCCGGCGTTACTATCGTTCGGGCGAAAGTGAATATTATATGAATAAAAAACACTGCCGCCTGCGCGACATCCACGAGCTGTTCATGGATACCGGCCTCGGGCGCGACGGATATTCGATCATTGGGCAGGGACGTATTGACGAGGTACTCTCACTGAAGGGAGAGGACCGCCGCGAAATGTTTGAAGAAGCGGCGGGCATTACAAAATTCCGTTACCGCAAAGAAGAAGCGGAACGCAAACTCCGTGCAACCGAGGACAATCTGGTCCGCATTCGTGACCTGTTCAGCGAACTCGAACGCCAAGTGGGCCCGCTTGAACGGCAAAGCGAAAAAGCGCGGCAGTATCTTGCCCTGCGCGATCAGCTGCGCGTACTGGAAATCTCATTGTGGCTGCTCTCGCTTGAACGGCTCCGTCAAGACGGCCAAAAGAACAAACAGGATACCGCTACCTGTTCGAACCAGCTGGAACAGGCGCGCAGTGCACAGACCGCATTTTATGAGCAATCCGAACGGCTGTCCGACGCACTTCGTACAATCGAAATCGCAGCCGAAGATCTGCGCCGTCAGCTGCGCGACGCAGAAGCACATGCTGCCGAACAGGCAAGCCGGTGCGCCGTACTGGTCGCCAATATTCAAAATAACGAGGAAAATATCGCACGTACTGAACGGGAGCGGGCGCAGCGCCAGGAACAGGCCGCAACCCTTGGCGGACAAACCGCCGCGCGTGAACGGCGCATCCAAGAGCTGGAGCAAAACCACAAGTCACTGACCGGTAAACTATCTGTCCAAGAAGAGCAGGCAGAGGCGCTGCGGCAAAAAAGCGCCGCCGTTTTCGAACGGGCACAACATACCCGGGACGAAATCAGCCGCGTGACCGAAGAACGGTTTTCCATTGAACTTCGCCGGACAGCCGCCGAAACCGGCCTGAAATCCATGGACGAGCGCAGGGGGACGATCGACGAAGATGCCGCCCGTGCCAGGGAACGGCTGGAGGCTGAGAAATCCCGTCAAAATACGTTGCAAAAGGAACTGGACGTCTGTTTAGATACCCTCGCAAGCGCCAAGAATAAACTTGCGGGCGTCTCGCTCAAGGCAGACAGCCGCCGGAAAAAAGTGGACGGCCTTACCAAAGAAGCACAGGATGCCGCCGCCGCACGGACCGACTGTGCAAACCGTGCGCAGATGCTGCGCGATATGCAGCGGGAATACGAAGGGTTCTCCCGGTCAGTCAAGTCGGTGATGACCGCTTCGGGACGCGGGACACTGACCGGCGTGCACGGCCCAGTGTCATCGCTGCTGACCGTGGAGACGCGGTATCTCACCGCAATTGATACAGCACTTGGAGCGGCAGCCTCCAATATTGTGGTGGAACACGCAGAAGACGGCAAACACGCAATTGAATATCTGAAGCGAAGCGACGGCGGCAGAGCGACCTTCCTTCCGCTTGATACCATAAAACCGCAATCTCTGCGTGAAAACGGTTTAGAATCCCACCCAGGATTCCACGGAACAGCGGATACGCTGGTACAATGTGAACCGCAATACCGCGACATCGTCAAAAATCTACTGGCGCGGACTGTCATCGCCGAGCATCTGGAAGCTGCGCTCACCATCGCGCGGGCACACGGCAACCGCTTTCGTATTGTGACGCTGGATGGACAGATCCTGCAGGCAGGCGGCGCCATGACCGGCGGCTCGGTCTCCAAAGGGACGGGCGCACTGGCGCGGGCCGGCAAACTCCGGGAACTGGAAGCCCGCCTAAAACAGCTGGAAAATCAAAACCATCAAACGGAAACTGCACTTGCCGCAGCAAAACGTGAGCTTGCCGCACTTGACTATGATATCAAGGCGATCGAAGCAGAACGGGCGCGCGCCCAGGAAGACGCAGCGCGTCTAAGCGCATCGGTTTCCCAGCACCAAGCGTTGGTGGACAGCCTGCAGTCACAATATGAGGGGCTCGCACTGGAACGAGACAGCCTGGAAGAAGCAAAGGTCGCCTATCTGCGCACGGTGGACGAAACTGCCGACGCACTGTTTACCTGTCAACAAACGCTGGATACCCTGGGCGGCCGCCTATCCGCCCTTGAAAAGGAACACGAAACACTAAGCGGGCAACAAGAGGAGACCGCAGCAGCTATCACAATGCTGCAAACCGCTATTGCAGAAAACCGCACAGAAACCGCAGCTTCACAGGAGGCACTGGACGAACTCCTGCGCCTGCGATCCGATATGGATGCCGGACTCAGCGGCGCACAGGATGAAATCAAACGTTTCCAAGAGGAGATTACACGGCTGCGGCAGGCGCTTGCAGCGTCTGAACAGCTGCAGTCAGAGGACGGCAACACCGTCGAGCGCCTGCGCGCCCAAATCGCCGAAAAAGGGCAGGACCGGCTGCGCATTGAGGGCGAAAAAACAACCGCCGATAAGCAGGCGCAAGCCAAAAACGATGAAATCCTGCATCTGGAACGTGAAAACGCCCGGCTAGAAAACCAATCTATACAGATTCACAATGAAGAAAGCCAGATCCTGGATCGTATGTGGGAAAACTACGAGCTGACCCCTACCCCGGCGGCCGAAATCGCCGTTACGCTCAAAGATCCCGCGCAGGCAGGCCGCGACGCACACGAACTGCGTGAAAAAATGCGGGCGCTTGGGCACATTAACCTAGATGCAATTGAAGAATACCAAAAAGTACTCGAGCGGTATGAATTCCTAACCAACCAAAAAAGCGATCTGGAAAAGGCGCAGAACGAATTATATAAGGTAATCGAACAACTGACCGTCAATATGAAAGAAATCTTTGCAAGCGAGTTCGCCAAGCTCAACGGCTACTTCGGCGAAACCTTCCGGGAAATCTTTGGGGGCGGACACGCCGAGCTCCAGCTGGCCGACACTTCGGATATTTTAAACTGCGGCATCGATATCCGGGTGTCCCCGCCGGGCAAAGCGGTCAAGACCATCACGCTGCTGTCAGGTGGGGAAAAGGCATTTGTCGCAATTGCGCTACATTTCGCGATCCTGAAGCTGCGGCCCACGCCGTTCTGCGTACTTGATGAGATCGAAGCCGCACTTGACGATGTAAATGTTACCCGGTTTGCCAAGTACATCCGGCGGCTGTCCGACGAAACCCAATTTATCGTCATCACCCACCGCCGCGGTACCATGGAAGAGGCCGACATGCTGTATGGCGTGACCATGCAGGAACAGGGGGTCTCCCGGCTGTTGATGCTGAACCTTGCCGAAGCTGAAAAACAGTTGGGCAAGGAACTACGGTAAACGGCTATCCTTTGCCGGATCCCGGCCCAGACGGCATCCGGACGAATCGAAATAGAGGAGGACGCAATGGGATTTTTTGAAAAAATCAAACAAGGACTGAAAAAAACGACCGAAGCGGTGACCCAATCACTGGATGATATTGTTTCATCGTTTGTCGAGGTCGATGACGACATGCTGGAGGAGCTGGAGGAAGCGCTGATCATGGCTGACCTTGGCGCGGGCGTAGCCGCGCGGGCGACCGAAACCCTTCGCAAAACGGCACAGCACAGCCGGATTGAAAGCGGCATCGCGCTGCGATGCCTGCTGAAGGACGTACTGACGGACATGATGCTTGAAGATATTGAAATCGACATTTCCACCAACCCTTCCGTCATCCTGGTGATCGGGGTCAACGGCGTGGGCAAAACCACATCGATCGGCAAACTGGCCGCGCGCTATGTACAAGAGGGCCATCATGTCATGTTGGCCGCGGCGGACACCTTCCGCGCAGCTGCGGCAGATCAGTTGGAAATCTGGGCCAAACGCGCGGGCGCAGACATAGTCCGCCATGGCGAGGGCGCGGATCCAGCGGCCGTCGTATTCGATGCAGTCGCAGCCGCCAAGGCACGCGGCTGCGATATCATCATTATTGACACCGCCGGACGGCTGCACAACAAACAAAATCTTATGAACGAGCTGAACAAGATCGACCGCATCCTCACCCGGGAGCTCCCCGAATGCTCCCGCGAGACCCTGCTGGTATTGGATGCAACCACCGGACAAAATGCGGTTCACCAGGCCGAACAATTCAACAAAGCGGCAGCGCTGACCGGTATCATCCTGACCAAACTGGACGGCACGGCCAAAGGCGGCATCGTGGTTGCAATCTCGGCGGGACTGGGTGTCCCAGTCAAACTGGTCGGCGTCGGCGAGGGGATCGACGACCTGATGGATTTCAACCGTTCCGCCTTTTTAGAGGCAATTTTACCCGATTTCGACGATATGCTGGAAAGAAAAGGAGGCGCCTGATGGCAAGAGCAGATCTGCGGCGAAATGATGAAATGCGCCGCGTCAAAATTACCACCGGCTATACCATACACGCAGAGGGCTCGGTGCTGATTGAGGTCGGCGACACCCGCGTATTATGTAATGCGACAGTCGAAGACAAAACGCCGCCCTTCCTCGCGGGCAGCGGGCTTGGCTGGGTAACCGCCGAATATGCCATGCTGCCGCGAGCTACCAATACACGTTCCGCACGCGACATCTCCAAGCTCCGACTGAATGGCCGGAGCGCCGAAATCCAACGGCTCATCGGGCGCTCTCTTCGCTCGGTACTCGACCAAAAACTGTTGGGAGAACGGCAGATCATCGTGGATTGCGATGTGATCCAAGCCGACGGCGGCACACGCTGTGCGTCTATCACGGGCGGCTATATCGCACTCTGGCTGGCATGCCGGACGCTGGTTGAACGCGGCATCCTTCACCGGATACCGCTTCGCGGGCAGGTCGCAGCGGTATCCGTCGGGATCTGCGGCGGCGAGCCGATCCTCGATCTCTGTTATGGCGAGGATTCACGGGCTGAAGCTGACTGCAACGTCGTGATGACCGGCACAGGGGACTTTGTTGAGCTGCAGTGTACCGGAGAAAAGCGCCCATTCACCAAGGAAGAGCTTGCGCGGCTACTGTCGCTCGGGCGGAAAGGCACAGCCAAGCTGTGCCGTGAACAGCGAAAGGCGGTAGGCGACGCATGGAATTTGTAATTGCCTCACATAATCTCAAAAAAATCCGTGAAATGAATGCAATTCTTGGCGCGCTCGGCATCCTGTTCGAGCCGCTGCCCGAGGGGGCGCCCGAGCCCGAGGAAAACGGTACAAGTTTTGAGGAAAATGCATATATCAAAGCGCGCGCCGCCTGCATGCTGACTGGAAAACCGGCTATTGCAGACGATTCCGGGCTAGTAGTGGACGCACTGAACGGCGCGCCCGGCATCCATTCGGCGCGGTACTGCGAAGGTTCGGATTCCGACCGAAACGCATTCCTGCTGCAGAACATGGCGCAGACGCCGGACGGCCAGCGGCAGGCCCGGTTTGTAAGCGCCATTTCATGCGTCTTCCCGAACGGGGACACGCTGACCGTGCGCGGCGAATGTCCGGGGGAAATCCTGCGCGCCCCGCAAGGCGCGGGCGGTTTCGGCTACGACCCGCTGTTCTGGTACGCGGAGGCAGGCTGCACTTTCGCCGAGCTGCCCGCTTCCGTCAAAAATCGCGTGTCACACCGGGCGCATGCGCTGCAAAAAATGAAACAAGCATTAGGAGAATATTATGCTAAACAGTAAACAGAGGGCGCAGCTGCGCGGGTTGGCAAATCCCCTGCCCGTAACGCTGCATATTGGAAAAGACGGCGTGACCGAGGGCGTGATCCGTCAGCTGGAAGAACTGTTGGAAAGCCATGAGCTGATCAAAGGTAAGGTTCTCGAAAGCGCGATGGTCTCCCCCCGGACGGCTGCAGACGCGCTCTGCGAACAAACCCACGCCGACACGGTACAGTGTATCGGCGCCAGGTTCATTCTCTTCCGGCAGGCGCGCGAGCCTGATAAACGCAAGATCGCGCTGGTCAAATGATCCGGCTCGGGCTGATGGGCGGCACCTTCAATCCGCCGCACAATGGACACCTGCACGCAGCAGCCTGCGCACGGGAAGATCTGCAGCTCGACCGGGTGCTGTTCATTCCGACCAACCAACCCCCGCATAAAAGGCTGCCGGAGGGCTCGGCAACCACCGCCCAGCGCTGCGAAATGGTGCGCCTGCTGACACAAGGACTTCCGTGGGCCGAGCTGTCCACCTTGGAAATCACACGCGGCGGCGCAAGCTACACCATCGACACACTGCGGCAGCTGGCTGCCCCCGACCGCCGTCTGTTCCTGATCCTGGGCGCTGATATGCTGCTATCCTTCGATACGGTATGGCGTGATCCATCAGGCATCTGCAAACTTTGCACACTCACAGCCTATGCGCGAAACCGCGACGAACAGCAGCTGCTGGAAGAAAAAAAGCGGATCCTTGAACAAAAATTTGGCGCGGATATCCGGACCATGGCGCGCCCCCCTCTCCCGGTCTCCTCTACCGAGCTGCGAAACGGGGGGGATCTGGACCGGCTGGTCCCGCCTGCCGTCGCGGCCTATATCCGCACGCACCATCTCTATGATCGCAAAATCACGGAAGAACGCTGATCCGGAAGCCGCACGCAAGCGTGCCTGAACCCTGTTTGCACGCCTCGGCAGCCAGCCGGATACAGCCTCTCCCCATCCAACACAACAATCAAATACAATGTGGAAAGGCGGTCCTGGTAATGACAACAAAAAGCATGGGAACCATCACGGTGGATGAAACGGTACGGCAGTCGATCCTATCGCGACTTTCCGGCTATCGCTACACGCACACGCTGGGCTGTGAACGGGCGGCGCGGCAACTGGCGCTTCGATTCGGCTATGACCCAGAACGGGCGGGCTTTGCGGCCCTGCTTCACGACATTACCAAACGGCTATCAAAAGAAGAACAATTGTATTTGTGTGAAAAATATGATATCATTCCCTGTGATATTGAACGAAGGGAATGGAAAATGCTGCATGGCAGAACGGCGGCGGCAATCGCGGCGACCGAATACTACGCAGATGCTGAAATCTGCGAAGCAATCGCTTGCCATACCACCGGACGCGCCAATATGACGCTGCTGGATAAGATCATTTATCTGGCCGATTATATTGAAGATACCCGAGACTTTGACGGCGTGGAACGTGCACGGGAGCTGGCACAAATTGACCTCGACCAGACGCTGCTCTACTGCTTCAACAGTTCTCTGACAGACCTGATCGCACGGAATAAGCTTATCCACGCGGATACCGTCGCAGCACGCAACTGGATTATCGGAAAGCGCTGACCCCCACTGCCGCCATGCGCGGCGCAGCAATTTGATCGTAATGGAGGCAATGTAACAGTGAAACTTTTTGGAGGCGGCTCGCCGCACCATTCAAACCACGCAAATCATCCGGAGCCGTCCGGGCCGCATCATGCGGCCGGACCTGCAGCGCCCAAACCAGCAAACCACAAGCCGCCGCTCAGCAAACGTCAAAAACGTAACCGTATCCTCATCCTTATCATCGCGGTGACACTAACCCTCATCTTGGGTATGTGCGCGGCGGCGGCCATGATGATGCGGCCGCCCTCAATCGCCGGGGAACGCAAGCCCGTCGGTTCGGTTCGCCCGGACCGAAATGACGCAACAATCAACGACGCTGAAAACGGCGATGAAATGGCGGTGGACGAAGGGGATGCGCTCGACGTCGATATGGGCAACCGGCGCGCAGGCGTATATACCGTGCTGGTTGCTGCAACCGATGAGGACGAGACCCGCACCGATGCCCTGATGGTCGCCACGCTGGATACGGTCAATGATACAGTGAACGTGCTGAACATTCCGCGCGACCTGATGTCAAGCTGTAACCGCACCGGCGCCAGCAAAAAGATCAACGCCGCCTACGGCACCCGCGGCGGCATCGACACCACAAAAAGCGAAGTCAAAAAGGTGCTGGGCTTTACGCCGGATAAATACGTTGTGGTCAGCTTCAAGGGCATCGCCGACATCATAGATGCGATCGGCGGCGTGACCTACGAGGTCCCTTGGCGAATGAAATACGACGACCCGAGCCAAAACCTGCACATTAATTTCCAGCCCGGTGAAACCAAAATGGACGGCAAAGCCGCAGTCGAATTCATGCGCTGGCGCAAAAACAACTCCGGGGTAAGCACCGGTGTGAGCGGCACGACCGGCGGGGATGAAGAACGCATCGAAAAGGATCAAAAGTTTTTGAAATTCCTTGCCAAAGAGGTCTTTACCGTCAAAAATGTGCCACGAATCCCAAGCCTAGCACAAGCGGTCTTTTCCAATGTAGAGACCGATCTGACCGCAGGCGAAGTCCTATGGCTTGCCTGGCAGCTTTACGATGTCAAAAATGAGAATATCTGCATGCTGACCCTGCCGGGCTACGGCACGATGAGCTATGCCGGGACAGATACGATGTTCTCTTTCTATTTCCCATACCGTACTGAGGTCTTGGAAATGGTAAACGAATTTATGAACCCCTATGAAAAGCCCATTACGAACCTTGACGTTGTCAGCGGACCGTCCAAGGGCAGCGGGAAAAGCTCCTCTAAAAAGAGCAAGCCAAAGGAGGAAGCGCCAGCGGAACACGAGGAGCCTGATGATCCGGAAGAAGGCAGCGCTTCCTCCGAGCAGGCCGGCAGCACAGACAACAGCGGCGAATCCCCCGATGATATCACCCCGACCGAACCAACAGGCGACAGCGAAACCCCCGCCGACCCGGAGGGAGGCCCATCGGATACAGACAGCATGTCCCCCCCTGATGTCCCTGCGGCTGAACCCGCCGAACCGGAAGCACCGGTCGAACCGGCATTCCCGGACGGCATGTTTGCCCCAGGCAGCACCCCCGATCCCCCGGCCGTGTAATCCTCCCACCGCACGAACGCCCCCCGATGTCCGCAGAAGCTGAAAAGAGGCGCCGCCTCTCCGTGATTGCTTAAAATCACCTTGAGGCAGCACCTCTTTTATTTAACAGCAGTGCTTGCAGCAGCCGTTATTGGGATGGCTGCCACCACCGGAGCCGCCGCCCTCGCAGCAGCAATGGTTTGGGTTCTGGACAGGACTGCAGGGACCACACGGATTCGGCCCGCAGCCGGGGTTTGGCCCACAGCCAGGGTTCGGCCCACAGCCGGGATTTGGGGGACGGCGGTCGCCGCCCGCCGGGAAAAACTCATCAAAGGGGAACGCAAAACGGTCAAATGCCTCGCAGGGATCCTCAGCATCGCTGCCCGCGCTGCTGCAGTCCTTTTCGGGCAGGCAAACATCATAGGCAGGCATCAACAGCTGGATATCCCGTTCCAGACGGATAATCGAGAACTGGCCAAGGGTCACAAACAACCGGTTTGACATGTTATTGTCACCCGGCAGCAGGTCAATATCCTCTCCGAAGCAGCGTGTAATGCAGCAGGGAACCTCAGAAATCGAGCAGCAGCAGCCACAGCGGTAGGTCGGTTCAACGATCTTCGCATCGAGAATAATCGGGTCGAGAACTTCGACAACTGCCTCCGGACGGTTCGCCCGTTCCGCAAGCTGAATGTCCGGATCGTTGGAAACATAGCGGGAGGAGAAGATGCGCGCGCCGCCCTCGCTTCCAAACAGAATCACCCGCTTATCCGTCACCGCAAAGCCGCGCAACATTTCCGCACGCCCCATGGTCCCGTAGGCATCGCACTCAATCCGATAGAAGAACCGCACGTCAACCGAGTAGAAACCGCGGTTAAAGGCGACCTTTTCCACATCAATCTGTACAAACAAGAGTTCAGCTTCACGAGGCTTGACGGACGCATCGGGATGCGCGTCGATGTACTGCTGCGACTGCCGGGTAAGATACACCCGAATATCACGCATACACTCCTTGCTTTTACAGGAATCATATACTTTTTTGGTGTGAATGCACACCGCTTCCCGAACGCAGGCATTCGAGCCGACCGGTCCGGGCATGACTCTTTCAGACATAAGATTTACCTCCAGAGAAATTTTGAGAAGCTCCGCCAAATGGGCATGGACAGCCGCCCTGGCTGCCACAATCCATTTGCCCGACACTTCCTTGAAAAGCCCATAGGGCGTATGACCCAGAAAGACGCCCGCAGAGGCTTCTAACACAGACTATGCGGCACAGAAAATTCTGTGACAGCAGCATGAAGGTCCATTTCCGTGCATAAACTGTTGGTATCAGCAAGGAAGTGGAGGAATATATGATGGAGCAGGAAAGAAGCTTTGGGTATACCCTAATCCTGGGGATATGCGCGGCAATGAGCGCGGCCCTGTTGGGACGGATGGCGCTATATGAACCGGTGGGACTGCACCGCCCACATGCGGCGGTTGAAAATGCAGTCGCAGGACAGGCAGCGCTGCCGGCAGACGAAAATGAGATCGCATTATCCGGCGCCGAGCTGACCACCCTGCTGCGGGCGGCGCTGCCCGAAAACACACCAGTAGGAGATATCCGCCTGCGCCCGCACGCCAATGGTACGGTTGAAGCCTCCGGCAACCTGGAAAAAGAAAAGCTGCAGTCCAGCCTGAATGGCGTATCGCGCACCCTGCTGCTGCTAATGCCCGAACGCTGCACACTGCAGGCGGTCCTCCGGGCAGGCTGTGACCGTGACACAGGCGCGCTCCGGCTGACGGTCGAATCCCTTGAGGCAGGCGGTTTTGGGCTGCCGTCCGGACTCTCCGAGCTGCTTTCCAGCCAGCTGTCTTCTGCGGCAAATCAGGCGCTGTCCGCACGCGGCATCCATTTTTCCAGCGTCCGCATCTCAGAAGACCAAATTGCCTTTGCCCTCTAACAGGCCTGTTTCACAGCTGAAAGAATTACCGGCTGTCAAGAGAATGTCCCACCAAACAAGAAGAGTCCATTCCCGGGCCAGCGCAAACTGCATAAACTGTGCACAGTCAAACCCCTTTTCAAGAACGTCGGGAAGATCGAAACCCGCTTCTCACCTTCTGCATACAGAGGCCTATACATCGTGCTGCAGACAACACGGTACACAATTTCCTCAATATGAAAAACCGTTCCCGACCGGAACGGTTTTTCATATTGGCTGGCTATAGCATCTGCAGCGCCCGGGCGCATTGCCAGTGTGTAGGGACAAGGATGTTTGTCGCAAGAATACAGAATGTGCCTAGGAAAAACCGGCAGGCATATTGATCTTCGTATATGGTCCCATCTTAAGCCGCCCCTAGAATCTATCTGAAAATTGACGCTTAAAAAATATTTTCAATTTTGGGGAGATCTCGCGCTGGCAAATGCTGCAGCCTTGCGCTCAGCTCAGCTGCCCGCAGACGGCACTCCGACAGGTCGCCGTTTTCCATCGCCTGCAGCGCAACTGCAAACAAACGGTCAATCTCATCCAACTCATTGTGCGGCAAAATCGAACCTAACAGAGGACGGCTGCCCTCCCAATCACTTTTTGCGCCTGCAATCGCTTGTCCTGCGCTCTCCACATCGTTTTGCCAAGTACAAATGGAAAAATGGTCAATTTTTTTCGCCAGGTCGTCAGCCAGCCGGTTCAACTGCCATTGTGTGCCGATACAGGCCGCCAGCACCAGGACCAACAGCAAGACCGCAGTTACAATCCGCTTCACCTCTATCCCTCCTTTTTCTGGATAAACTGGTTTCCGCTGTCATCCAGTGTCATCAGAAAAACCTGGCTAACCGCTGCGATATGCGCCTGTTTTACACGCTTTTCGATTTCCTCCCGCGTTTTGCCCAGCTGGCGCAGACTGGCCTCCACTACCTTTCCGTCTGAAATAACAATCAGCGGAAGCCCGGCGTCAGCCGGCTTCACCCCCAGCATTTTTGCATTGACGGGCTGATACTCGGGCTTGTACACATAACTCAGCTGCCCGTTCGGCTCAATCAGGCCATATTTCAGCTCGTCGACCGAGCCGATATTCTGCTGCCGCAGCGCCTCCATCACCTCATCGGTCGTCAAACGCATCTGTTTCATCTTTTCCCGGTCCAGTTTGCCGCTGCGAATAATGACAGCTGCCTGCCCATTGAGCAGCCGCCGCAGCCGCCTGCTTTTTAGGCAAAGGAAACTTACAATAATTTCCAACGATATCAGCGTCACAATTGGAATAACCCCGGCAAACAGCGGAATTCCCAAATCCTGCATAGGGATTGCCGCCAGCTCAGAGATCAAGATCGTCACAACCAGCTCGGACGGCTCCAGCTCCCCAATCTGACGCTTTCCCATGATGCGCAGCGCCGCAATCACGACAACATACAGGATCACAGTACGTATAAAGGATACTGCCACAGCAAACACGCCTCCCCTTCCTGCGCGGCGCCTGCCAGATATGCCGGCGGGCACGCGCTTACTCGCTTACATAGTTTGACAGATCGGCGACCGATTATACATTCCCAAAAACAACCTGAAAAAATCCCGAAAGAAACTGTTGACTTTTCCACGCTAAAGCTTTATAATATCTCATAAATACAGCAAATGCCGTGACCGGGAACAGTAGCCCCTCAACGTCTGCAGAGAGCCGCCGGATGGTGCAAGGCGGTGACCGCGAGGAATGCGAAGGTCATCCCGAGAGCATCCGACCGAACAGGAGGTATCCCCAGTAGGCTCGGGCGGTTTATCCCACCGTTATCCGGGGTATGCGCCGTGCATACGGCGCAGCAGAGCGGCTGCCCGTTAAGGGCGGCAATGAGAGTGGTACCGCAGAGAGTTTGTCTTTGTCTCTTGATGAGGCAAAGACTTTTTTATTGTCAGGCCGGGCCGCAGCTCCCTACACCGCTGCAGGCCAGCAGGAGGAAATTCAACATGAAATGTAACGGATCACAGATCTTGATCGAGGTTTTGATTGAGCAGGGCGTCGACACCATTTTTGGTTATCCCGGCGGCGCTGTCCTAAATATTTATGATGCGCTGTATCTCAACAGCGACCGCATTCGCCACGTACTCACCGCGCACGAGCAGGGCGCATCCCATGCGGCCGACGGTTATGCCCGTGCGACCGGCAGGACCGGCGTCGTCCTCGCGACCTCTGGACCAGGCGCGACCAACCTGGTCACCGGCATCGCTACCGCCTATATGGATTCGGTCCCGATGGTTGCGATTACCGGCAATGTCGGCACCCCGCTGATCGGAAAAGACTCCTTCCAGGAGGTCTATATCGCAGGCATCACCATGCCCATCACCAAGCACAACTTTGTCGTCCGGCATGTGGAAGAACTTGCCGATATCCTGCGCGATGCATTCCGCATTGCCAACACCGGCCGTCCCGGCCCGGTGCTGGTCGATATCCCCAAGGATATCACTGCGGCCGTATGCGAGTTTCAAAACAAACCCAAGGTGGTAATCGACCAGTCCTTCGACCTGAGGGAAGCCGACCTCCGCCGCATCGCCGGCGTAATCAATCAGGCGGAGCGCCCGGTGATCTACTTTGGCGGCGGCATCCTCTCTTCAAACGCGGCGGACGATCTGCAGCGGCTGATGAAAAAGGCTGAAATCCCCGCCACCTATACGATCATGGCAGCGGGTACGCTGTCGCCCGGCGACCCACTGAATTTGGGCATGATCGGTATGCACGGCAAGGTTTCCGCGGGACGTGCGGTCGACCGGGCAGATGTGCTGCTCTCCATCGGCGCGCGCTTCTCCGACCGCGTAACCGGCAATGCAAAGAAATTTGCCT
>CANPPM010000027.1 GCA_947575935.1 uncultured Butyricicoccus sp.
ATAAAAACAGGACCGGTGGAATCTATCCGAATGAGGGATGTCATTAGTTCAGCTGTCCGCGGCGTTTGTGGCCGGCCCGCGCCATAGGCCTGTGCATCATGTCATCTTTCGATGGTGTTTGACAAAAATAAGATGAAGGAGGTACCCTTATGTTGTTCCAGACAACCGAGGCTCATGAGGCGCTGCGTGCGAAAATCCGCGCCTTTGCAGAGACTGAGGTAAAGCCCCATGCGTTCCTGATGGACAAAGAGAACCAGTTCCCGGCGGAGGCGGTGAAAAAGCTGGGGGAAATGGGCTTGATGGGCATTCCGTATCCAAAGGAATATGGTGGCGCAGGGCTTGATGTGCTCAGTTACGCCATCGCGGTGGAGGAGCTGTCCCGGGTGGACGGCGGCACGGGCGTAATTTTATCCGCGCATGTTTCGTTGGGTACATGGCCGATCGCCTCTTTTGGAAATGAAGAGCAGAAACGTAAGTATCTGGTTCCGCTTTGTAAAGGGGAAAAGATCGGTGCGTTTGGCCTGACCGAGCCAAATGCGGGTTCGGACGCGGGCGGTACCGAGACGACCGCGATTGACAAGGGCGACCATTGGCTGCTCAACGGCGGCAAGATTTTTATCACAAACGCGCCTAAGGCGGATACTTATGTGGTTTTTGCGGTGACGACACCGGACATTGGAACACGCGGCATTTCCGCCTTTATTGTGGAAAAGGGCTGGGAGGGCTTTACGTTCGGCGACCACTATGACAAAATGGGGATCCGCTCTTCGTCGACGGCGGAGCTGATTTTCAATGACGTGAAGGTGCCCAAGGAAAACCTGCTGGGCAAAGAAGGACAGGGATTCAAGATTGCGATGGCGACCCTGGACGGCGGGCGGATTGGCATTGCATCCCAGGCGCTGGGCATTGCGCAGGGTGCATATGAGGCGGCGGTTGATTATGCCAAGGAGCGCGTCCAGTTTGGCAAGCCGATTGGGTTTAACCAGGGGATAGGCTTCAAGCTGGCGGACATGGCAACCAAACTGCGCTGTGCGCGTTTCCTGGTCTATTCGGCAGCCGAGAAGAAAGAGGCGCATGAGCCATACAGCACAGAGGCGGCAATGGCCAAGCTATACGCATCGGAAATTGCGCTTGAGGTGACGAATGATGCCGTACAGATCTTTGGCGGCACCGGCTTTCTCAAGGGCATGGATGTCGAGCGGATGTACCGTGACGCCAAGATTACGACGATTTATGAGGGCACCAGCGAGGTGCAGCGCATGGTTATTGCGGCAGGCATCATGGGTAAGCCGCCGAAGAAGGAGGGCGGCTCGTCTAGCCGGCCTAAGAAGGCTGCGCCGGTTACGGGGGTGCGTAAGCACTTGATCCTAAAGGAGGGCTCGAACGAGGATCGGGTTAACGCGCTTGTCGCGGCGCTGAAAAAAGATGGCCATGACTTTACGGTGGGCATTCCCGCAGATACGCCAATTTCACAGGCGGAACGCGTGGTGTCGGCTGGACAGGGCATCGGCAGCAGAGAGAATATGAAACTGATTGAGGCGTTGGCCGAGGCGGCTGGCGCGGCGATTGGTTCGTCGCGCCCGGTGGCGGAGACGCTGCAGTATGTTCCGCTGAATCGTTATGTAGGCATGTCCGGCCAGAAATTTAAGGGCAATCTATACATTGCCTGTGGTATATCGGGTGCGATTCAGCATCTAAAAGGGATTAAGGACGCATCGACGATTGTAGCGATTAACAAAAACGGCAATGCGCCGATCTTTAAAAATTGCGACTATGGCATTGTGGGCGATGTCAACGAGATCCTTCCGCTGCTGACTGCGGCGCTGGATACCGGGGAAAAGCAGCCTGCACCGCCTATGGTTAAGATGAAGCGCCCGCCCGCGCCGCGTCCGGAGCCGATTGGCCCACGGTATGTCTGCGGCGGCTGCGGTTATGAGTATGTTCCGGAGCTGGGGGATGAGGATGCCGAGGTTGCCCCAGGCACGTTGTTCTCCGCGTTGCCGGAGGAGTGGGTTTGCCCTGAGTGCGCTGAAGGGAAGGATCAGTTCATCGAGGCCTGACCAAGGCGCGTCAGAAGACTTTATTCCTTAAGGCGGCACGGGTATTTTGTCAAACCAAGTGGACGCCTGGTTTTGCTGCCGGACCTGTCCGGGCGGTATGGCAAATCCGCCTGTAAGCGGGTTCCGGCGTCCAGCGCAGCGGCGCTGCCGCCCACCGGGCAGGCGGGCGGCAGAACCGCGGGAACCGGCGTGCTGATTGATTCACCAATGAAAAAGGAGGATTTTCTATGTATTGCGTACGCAGTGTCACCGATGATCTGTACTGGGTGGGCGCAAACGATCATCGTCTCCACCTGTTCGAAAATATTCATCCCATCCCTCGTGGGGTATCGTATAATGCCTATCTGCTGTTAGATCAGAAAACGGTTTTGTTTGATACGGTTGATTGGTCGGCCTGCCGGCAGCTGCTGGAGAATGTGGGCCATCTGCTGGCCGGCCGGCCGCTGGATTATCTGCTGATCAACCATATGGAGCCTGACCACGGCGCCTCCATTGAGGAGATCTTGCTTCGCTGGCCCGAGGTCAAGGTGATTTCAACCGAAAAGGCGTTTATGCTGATGCGTCAATTTGGGTTCCATATTGACGGCCATGAACTCATTACCGTTCAGGAGGGGGATACTTTTTCGTTCGGTACGCATAAAGTGACCTTCGTGGCCGCGCCGATGGTGCATTGGCCTGAGGCAATGGTTACCTTTGATTTGACGAACGGCGTGCTGTTTGCGGCAGATGCCTTTGGTTCGTTTGGCGCATTGGATGGCAAGCTGTTTGCCGATGAGGTTAATTTTGACCGCGACTGGATCGACGATGCCCGCCGCTATCTGACCAATATTGTCGGGAAGTATGGCCCTCATGTTCAGCTGCTGCTGAAAAAGGCTTCCGGCATCCTGGATCAGATCAAGTTTATCTGTCCGCTGCATGGTCCGGTTTGGCGGGAAAACCTGGGTTATTTCATCGACAAGTACGACAAGTGGAGCCGCTACGAGCCCGAGGAGCAGGGCGTGCTGATTGCCTATGCTTCGATGTATGGAAATACTGAGGCTGCCGCACAGGCGCTTGCATCCAAACTCTGTGAGAAGGGAATGACGAATGTTTGGGTGTATGATGTGTCCAATACCCATGTTTCGCAGCTGATTTCCGAGTCATTCCGGTTGAGCCACATCGTGCTTGCGTCTGTAACCTATAACCTGGGCATTTATCCGGTAATGCATAATTATCTCCAGGATATGAAGGCGCTGAACTTGCAGAACCGCACGTTTGCGCTGATTGAAAATGGATCCTGGGCGATTAAGTCGGGCGACCTGATGCAGAAATTTATAGAGAATGAGCTGAAAAACATGACCGTTTTGGGCGACCGTCTTACAATGGCGTCCTCTTTACATGATGACAAGGTCAGCGACCTGGAAGCGCTGGCTGACGCGATTCTCGAATCTATGAAGCAGTAACTTAAAACTATTAGGGATGCCGGGCATTTTGCCCGGCATTTCACGCATCGAAAACGGCGGGTATTGACGATGCAGGAGGCTAGGGGCGGCGGGCCTAGGCAGGGGGGAATCGGGTTTCGATGTATTTGCTGTCACAGACCGGTGGGGTATAGATCCAGTGGTCGATATGTCCCTTGGTAAGAAAATAATGCGGGGCGGGCGGCTCCTCCGCCGGCGGCGGGATCAGGTCGATGATGGTTAGTTTGATTTTCATGCGTTCGGGCACGATCGATTTCAGGAAAACCGATACCGTCTGCCCTTCCCGCAGTCCTGCACGCCGTTCGGCCAGCCCGGAGAGATTGGGCATCAGCTCAATGAATACGCCGTAGCTTTCCACCGAGCGTACAATCCCGCGTACGGTTTCGCCCGGCGCAAATAGCGCGGCGTTTTCCTCCCAGGTGCCCAGCAGCTCACGGTGGGACAGAAGGATACGCTTGGCGGCGCGGTCGATTCCCAGCACGACTGCGTAAATATCCTGCCCGGGCCGGAAACGCTCGCCCGGATGCAGGATTCGTGATACCGACAGGTGTTCGATCCCGATCATTGATACGACCCCGCAGCCGATATCGACGAATACGCCGAAAGGTTCAATATGTGTGACCCTTGCAGGCAGGATGTCGCCGGGGGTGAGCGAGTCCAGCAGCATTTCCTGCGCTTCCTCCAGCACGGCCTTGCGGCTTAGGGTCACGGCGGGCGGCGACACGGTTTCATCAATTCCGGTCACGCGGAAGCAGACCGGCTTGCCGACACGGGATAAAATGGCGATTTCCCGGGTTTCCCCGGTATCCAGCCCAAGCGCGCATTCGGCGCGGGGGATCACGGCGGTCGTCCACCCAAGGTCGACCAACAGATCATGTGAGCAGCTGCACCGGCTGGCGGTGGCCTCCAGCACGGCGTCCCCGGCCTGGCGCAGCCCTTCGGGCGAGGCGAGGGCTGCGCGGTTCTCTGGTCTCTCGCTTCGGAACCCTTCGGGCAGGCAGTTTTCGTCTCTTTTCATATTGCAACCTCCTTTAAGTGCAGAGGGGAATCCGCTGCTTTCATCCTATGCGGGTTTTCCGCGGAAAATACCGCTTTTGCCGCGCGGGTCTGCGTTTCAGCAGCCGCCCGGCGCGGGGGACGGCTGCGGCGCGCCTTGTCAGAGATCCGGCTGGCGTTTTGTAAAAGCACTTTTCTTTTGCGGAAATGCTGATATAATAGAATCAGCAGTGAAACAGAAACGAGGTGTGCTGAAAATGGATATTCGTCTCGGCGATATTCTGACCATGAAAAAAAGCCATCCCTGCGGCAGCCGCGAGTGGAAGGTGACACGGGTTGGAATGGATTTTAAGATGGTTTGCAGGGGCTGCGGGCACGAGGTGATGCTGCCGCGCAGCAAGGCGGAAAAGAATATTAAGGCCGTCCTGCGGGATGGGGAAAAGGTGCTGTAGCGAAGAGCGTGTCCAGGGGCTGCCCGGATCATTCCCAGGATGGGCGGCCGGCGCAGATTCTGAAGCAGAGAAAAACCCCGGAGAACCCTGCGGATGCAGGGTTCTCCGGGGTCTGTTTTCGTGCGTGCAAATGGGCGGCTTTTTGGGAAGGGGGGCTGTCCGGAGCCACGCTCTCAGTCATTGGCCCGGATACGCTCTACGATGGACTGTTTTGAGACGATCCTGTACAACAGCAGTGGGATTCCCATACCCAGCAGTGCAAATATTGGCAGTATGCAAAGGATCGGCAACAGCGTTGGGCGGTAGGTGAAGAACCAAAACATCTTCCCTATAACCTCGCCCAGCAGCGGGCCGCCGGCGAGCGCAAGCAGAAACGATACCACAACCGCAGCCCCCGCGTAAATCAGCCCCTCGCAAATCAGCATCTGTTTGAGCTGTTTGCCGGTCATGCCGATGGACTGGAGCACAGCGAATTCACGGCGGCGGGCCATTATACTTGTCAGAACCGCATTGAGGAAGTTCAGCACGCCGACCAGGCCGATAATGAAGCTCAGTGTGCCGCCCAGCGTCAGGAACATCCCTCGGAAGTTTTCAAACTGGCTGACGTAACTTTGCTTGGACTCGTAGTCCAGCATCGGGTTGATCTGTTCGGTGTAACGCTTGAGCCAGGCATCTGTCGTACCGACGGTTTCCCCTGAATCCACATCAAACAGCAGGTTCAGAATGCGCGTATCTTTCGTATCGGTTTGGAAGCGTTCCGCGTTCATTACAAATTGGTTGGCCCCGTAGTGGCGGAAGCTCATGGACTGGCGTATCGTGACCGTTGCACAGACCGTGTATTCGATATCCTCATATTGGTACGGCAGTTCGTAAAACCCGAAGCCGTTTAGCCGCGCGTCCAACTGGTCGAATGGGATTTCCTCGTTGCTGTCGTAATCATAATATTTCCACTCGTCTACCCGGCGTAGGGTGACCTTGTCCCCGGGTTTGGCCCAGTGGCTGTCCGGATACGCTTCTTGATAATCGTTTGTGAAATAGACGGCGGCAATCGCCCGCTGTTCCGGATCGTACAGCGGCGCAAGATCCCCATCCAATACCTCCAGATGATCGAGTGCAAAGCGTTCCATCCCATAAAGATCAATGCCCTCCATCACCCGGCCGTCATCGGTACGCGGCCGGTGTTTCAGCAACGCATCAATATCTTCCGGCGTGTACCACGCCTGATTCGAGCTGCGGAAATGGTCCTCTGGTACAAATTGCTGAACAGACCGGCTGGAGGCGTAAATCCGCGCGCTGTCTGTAATGCCCGGTTGGGAAAGGATTTCCGTCAGGTCGTCCTCCTGTATATAGTCTAAAAGACCGCCGGTTTGGAAATAGCTTGCGTCACCCACAATAAAGTCGGTTACGACCCAATGCCGCAGGTATTTATCCATATCAAAGCCGTTGGCAAATACATAGGTCATCTGCATCAGCGTGACCGCCAGCGCCAGTGAAATCACGACCAACACGGTCTTACTTTTGCTGCGGCCCATGTTGGCGGCGGCCATGCGGGAAACGTTCGCGCCGGAGGTGCGGCGGCGCAGCCTCTTCCCAGGTTTGGCGTGACTGCCCTCGGTATAGCGCACTGCTTCAATCGGGGAAACTTTGGCCGCAATCCGCCCAGGCTTGCGGCAGGAGAGGAGCACGGTCAGCAGAGAGAACAGCGCCGCGAACAGGAACGCAATGGGCGGTACGGTTATCGTATACACTGAAAAGCTGGTGTTCTCCATGATCAGCGGTACCAGCGTTTTCCCGGTCAGGTAGCCCAGCGCAAGGCCGATCGGGATTCCCCCTAGAGAAAGTGTCAATGCCTGATGCCGCACGATGCGCCGGAGCTGTTTCCCTGTCGTGCCGATGGTCTTGAGCAGTCCGTAAAACTGAATATCATTGGATACGGAAATACGGAAGATATTGTAGATGATCAGATAACCGGTGAAGATGATCAGTATTAGCAGCGCGATCACCGCCGCCACCGTCAAAGGATCAAAATTGGAGGCAATTTGTGCGCTAAGGTAGGCCCAGTTGACGCCGATGGCAATATAGTTGTCCGCCGTTGGATCCTCGTTCTGGAAGCCATGGCTGGCGAGAATCGCAAGCATATCGTTCTGGATGTTGGCGCTTGATTCGAGTATAATATTCAGATCTATGCGCCCGGTCATATCTTCATCCCCGTACGGTTCATAGCCTGCGAGCACCTCGTCGGCATAGAGGCGGGAAACGTTGGCAAAGCTTGCCATTCCTGCCGGGTCATACTCCCACCAGCCGCACAGTGTGAAAGTATCGGTGCGCAGCTGGGCGTGGGTCGTATTGTTTGAACCCAGATAGTAGGGAAGTTCAATCTTTGCGCCCATTTCCGGTGTGACGTCAAGCAGCGCCAGGATCCGGCTGTCCGCAATGATTTCATCCCTGGCCTGTGGGTAATGCCCCTCCTCGAGTTCGATGAAATAATCCTTTGCGCAGGTGTCGTCCATCCAGCTGACTTCGACATGTGCTTTGTTGAACGGTGGGTCGTACGGCAGACCAAGAAACTGCCGTTTTGCAATCTGCACGATGCGTTCATCGGTGGACAGCGCGGTAATCTGTTCTTCAGTTACGTTTTTAAATGTGCCGTGGAAACGCCCGCCGACCTGCCGGAACGTGGATTCCTGGAAGGAATTGACGATTGCGCCTGCGATGCTGAACAGGGACATAAACAACAGCGTTGTCAGAGCGATGGCCAGGACGGCGATGATGTTACGGGTCCTGGACGCCCGAAGGCTGCGCGCCGAGATGCGGCGGATGCAGCCTTTGTTGGCTACTTTTGTTCCGAATTTCATACCTCGCCACTCCTTACAATGCGTCCGTCCTCGATATGGATGATGCGGCCTGCAAGCTGTGCGATTTCTTCATTGTGGGTGATCATTACAATGGTCTGCCCATATTTCTGGCTGGAAAGCTGCATAAGCGACAGGACCTCCTGTGAGGTTTTAGTGTCAATTTTGCCGGTGGGTACAGGGGCTATTTGGATCGCGGGGTTGGTCGCCGGCGCGCGGGCTATGGCGACGCGCTGCTGCTGTCCGCCCGAGAGCTGGTTGGGCAGGTTACTCAGCTTGCTGCCCAGCCCGAGCGTCTCAATTACATTGTCGACAAAGGGCCGGTCGATGTGTTCCCCGTCCAGCTCAATGGGGAGCACAATATTTTCATATACATTCAGGACCGGCACCAGGTTGTACGATTGGAATACAAAGCCGATCTGCCGCCGGCGGAAGATGGTCAGCTCATCCGGGCTCAGTGAGAAGATATCCCGCCCGCCGATGAAGACCTTGCCGCTGGTCGCGCGGTCAAGCCCGCCCAGCATGTGCAGCAGGGTGGATTTGCCCGAGCCGGAGGTGCCGACAATCGAGATAAACTGCCCCTCCTCGACGGTCAGGTCGACCCCGTCCAGTGCGCGGACAAGGGTGTCGCCTGCGCCGTAGTATTTTCGAAGATCCTGTGTTTCTAATATAGTCATGTGTCTATTCCTCCTTTGTTTGGGCGGCCTGCGGAGGCAGGCTGTGTGGTTTGCTGTGAATCTAGTGTAGCATACGATCCTTTCGAGAGTCTTTCGAAAGTCTTACAGTTCTGAAAGATTTCCCCGACGGCGCTTTGATTTGTTAATTGTGCAGCAAAACTGCGTGATAAAACCGCTGGGAATTGTTGATTCATACGCAATTCCCAATATGCGCCAAAAGTTTGCGAAATTGTGCTTTTCGCGAGGCGTATCCTGTGATATAATACCATAAATAAACAGGCCCCTATAAAATAGAGAAAAAGAGACGAAAGAAGAGGAGTTCCCCCATGAAAGGTATCGTTTTGGCGGCGGGGAAAGGCACCCGCCTCTATCCGATGACGCTGCCTGTCTGCAAGCCGCTGCTGCCGGTTTACGACAAGCCGATGATTTATTATCCGGTCTGTGTGTTGATGCAGGCTGGGATCCGTGATATTCTGGTCATTATCCCACCCGGGGAGGAGGGCCCTTTTGAGCGGCTGCTTGGCGACGGTTCCGACTGGGGCGTTCATATTCAGTATGTTGTACAGTATAATCCGCGCGGTATTGCGGATGCTTTCGAGATCGGCGCGCCTTTTATTGGCGAGGAGCCGGTTTGTCTGGTACTGGGTGACAATATTTTCCACAGCTTGCCCTTTGAGCGCCAGCTTCGGCGGGTCTGCCGTAGGATTGAGTCGGGGGAGACCGGCGCAACCGTCTTTGGTTATTATGTGGATGATCCCCGCGCGTTTGGCGTGGTGGAGTTTGACGAGAACGGTCGCGCTATTTCCATCGAGGAAAAGCCGCGGAAGCCGCGTTCCAATTATATTGTGCCCGGCCTGTATTTTTATGATAATACCGTGGTTGAGATTGCCCGCCACCTGACCCCTTCAGCGCGTGGGGAGCTGGAGATCACAGACGTCAACCTGAGCTATCTCCGGCAGGGGCGGCTGACAGTAGAGCGGCTGGACCGGGACTTCCTCTGGCTGGATGCGGGTACGGCAGAGAACCTGCTTTCGGCCAGCCAGGCGGTGTGTAACGCGCAGGAGACCACCGGACGCTATATTGGCTGCCCGGAGGAAATCGCCTATAACCGCGGCTATATCGACGTTCATGATGTGCACGCGATCGGTCGGCGGCTGTCGCAGACGCTTTATGGGCAGTATCTGCTCTGTCTGTGAGGAAAGGACGGCTGAAAGATGGTATATACAGAAACTAGGACCTATCAAACCCGCGCCCACATGGGGATGATTGATGTAACTGCAGATTTCCAGGCGGCAGTTGAGCGCTCCGGCCTGTCGGACGGTATCATTACCGGCTTTACTACCGGCGGCGTAGCCGGGCTGACCACCCTGGAGTTTGAACCTGGCATGGTCAACCATGACCTGAAAGCGGCTATGGATATTTTTTCACCGTATACGGATGCACAGGGCAAGGTGATCCATTACCGGCATCACGATACCTGGAATGATGATAATGGCTCCTCCCATATCAAGGCGGCGCTGCTTTCCCCTTTTATCACGGTTCCTTTTGTCGGCGGGAGGCTTACAATCGGCCCTTGGCAGAATTTGACGCTTATCGAGTGCGATACGCGTGATCGTGTGCGGGATGTGGTGTTTCAGGTTATGGGGGAGTAAAGGCCGTAACCGCCGGATCGTGCAGGTCCGCCCGGGTTCTGTGAGAAAAAAACAAATTCCCGCAAAGGGTGCGTTAAGGCGCATCTTTTGCGGGAATTTCTTGTCTGGGGGGAGCCGGGCGTTTGCGGCGCAGGCGGTGGGGTACGCTGCTGGGTCAGGATTTGTAGTAGGGGAAGCGCGTGCTTCCGTATCGTGCCTGAAAGAAATTGGAGGATCGGTATTTCATCTCCAATTCGGCGTCATAGAGATAGGTTTTTCCGTTCAGCACGATCTCAACCCAGCCGTGTGGCTGCCGGTTTTTGCCCAGCCAACCGACGACGGTATGCGCGTCATAGCCAAGCTCGCGTGCAAGCAGGCAGAAAGCGGCCGCATAACCAAAGCAGTTGCCGCGTCCGTCGCGCAGGAATGCCTCCGCATAAGCGGGTTCCCACCCGGTCTGTCCCTGGGAAACCAGCTTGCGCTTGATATAGGTAAAGTGATCCCGCACGTAGCGGTAGACAGCTCGCAGCTTTTGGGGCTGGGTCATGGTAGCATCGGTTCTGGTACGGATGATTTCGGAAAGCGCAGCGTCCAGTGAAGGGTTTCCGGTCGTATAGGCTCCGTCTGTACCGAAGGCGAAGCCGTTTATGATTGCCGAATGTACGAACTTCCCATTTTGTATGCAATAAAGCCGGCCATCGATATTATGTAGGCCATCGGGCAGCGGGCAGCGTTCCTCTGTCAGGGAGATCCAGCGTTCTCCAACTGCCAGGCGTTCCTGTTCATGGGAAACCGTTGCTTCGATAATCTGTGTATAGGCCCAATGTGTTGTGGGAACGTCGGGGAAAAAGCGGATTTGTTCGGAGGTGGTGATGGTGTTCGGGTCGGGCGTGCGCCCAAGCAGGCGGTTGAAGACGGCGGCCGCCTCGGCACGCGTCAGCGGATCGTCCGGACGGAACCGGCCGTCTTCGGGCAGGCGGAACAGCCCGTGGGCGGCGGCGATGCAAATTGCGTCGTAGTATGGATGTGCGGCGGGGACATCGGCAAAGGCGATGGGCAGCCGTCCCTGCGGCAGAAGGCAGGCGGCCGCTGCGGCGCATTCTGCTCGGGTAAAGGGGGCGTCCGGGTGAAAGCGGCCCTCTTCATCGGCGCGCAGCATGCCTGCGCGCACCAGGGAATGTACTGCCGCCGCATAACAGTCGGTATCGGAAACATCGGTTAGAACGCCCTTGACTGCAGGCGGGTCGTCCAGCAGGGTATAAAAGATCTGCGCGGCTTCCGCGCGGGTCAGCGCCTTGGAGGGCTCGAACATCCCATAGCCGTTGCCGTCCATATATTTCTGATGGCTGCGCCCCTCTAGGCGAAGGGCTGGCGTATGCCCCGACGCAGCCTGTTCCAGCAGCTGCTGCAGGGTCTCAAAAAGCGACTGCACGACGGTGTGACCGCCTTCTATGGGTCGTTTTGCGGTCGCAGGCGGTCTGGCGCCCACCAGAAGGACAGCCGCGGCAAGCACCGCCGCGGCGATCCGTTTGTGATTCATAGGCTCCCCCTCCAGAATCTGCCGGCGCTCCCCTTTTTGTCTGCCAGACAGAGCAAAATCGCATATAACCATCTCCATTATATGCTGATTTTGGAGAATGTCAATAATGTTTTGGCGTTTTTGCCGAAAGCAGGACGGGACTGCAGGACCCAGCGGGCGGCATGATGTGGGGTGGTATGCCCGACGGCGCCCAGGCAAGCGGAAGGCGCCGGTTTCCGGCAGCGCAGGTGGGCGGCGGCAGCGGGGAATCGGTCACTGCCGTAAAAGCGGTGTGAGATATTGTTCGCGAAAGCGTTGAGACTGCTCCTGAAAGGCATCTGACTGACGGCCTGCATGTTTGGGAAAACTGTGGGTGTCAAATGGCGCGCTGCCTTCGCAAAGCTGGATCGTATAAATGGCGATATTCGAGCAGTGATCGCCGATTTTTTCCAGGTCGTGCACTGCGTCCAGGAAGATAATGCCGCTTTCCATTTGGCATTCCTGGCGGTTTAAACGTTCAATGTGCCTGGCCTTGAGCAGATCTTTAAGCGCGTCGACCGTTTCCTCTAGGGGCTCGACCAAGCGGGCAGCCGGGGCCTGCCTGGCTGTATAGCCCTCGACTGTTAGGCGCAGCTGTTCGGTTACGGCCGCCCCCATGCTGCGCAGCTCGGCAGCCGCCGGTGAACTCAAGGATAGCTTGCGAGTATGAAATTCACCGGCGCGCTCAAAGATGTTCTGTGCGTAATCGCCGATCTTTTCGAAATCGCTCAGGGAATGCAGCATTTCCGCGTGCATCCGCCGCAGGCTCTGCGGCAGGTCATTACGCACGGAAACCAAGTATTTGCCAATCTCGACCTCGGCGCGGTCAAGGAATGCTTCGTTTTGAGCGAATGCTTCCTCTTGCTGCGGACCGTTCAGCAGCGCATCCAGAGAGCGCCTGACATTTTCCTGTGCGGCCTGCCCCATGTCGGAGATGCAGCGCTGCGCCTGTTCCAATGCAAGCGCGGGTGTGGCCAGGAATCGCGGTTCCAGTCTGGCGAGTGGGTCTTGCGCCGGGGCATCCGCCGGTACGGTGCATTCGGCGAGCCGCACCAGCACTCCGGTGAAGGGGAGAAAGAGCAAGGTTGCCCCTACATTGAAGAGGGTGTGGAAATTTGCGATGCCGGTCTTTTGAATTGCCTCTTCAAAAAAGGGAAAACCAATGGTATACTGAAAAGTGTAAATACCGGCGAGGAACATGACCGAGCCGATCAGATTAAAATAGAAGTGTACCATTGCCGTGCGGCGTGCATTCCGGCTGCCGCCCAGTGCGGATAGGAAGGCCGTGATGCACGTGCCGATATTTTGTCCAAGGATGATCGGAATGGCGGCTGACCAGGGGATAGAACCGGTGGTGGACAGCGCCTGCAGAATACCAACCGATGCGGAAGAGGATTGGAGGATTGCTGTTACAACCATGCCGGTGAGTACGCCGAGTACCGGGTTGGAGACTGCAGCGAACACATCTGCAAATTGGGGCAGGCCGGCCAGCGGCGCGGCTGCGGCCTCCATGGTTGACATGCCGATGAACAGGATGCCAAACCCGAGGAAAATATCGGCTGCCGAGCGGCTGCGCCGCGTCCTGCCGCGCAGCATGAGCAGTACCCCGACCAGCAGGATCAAATATGCGAGGTTTTTGGGTTTGATAAGCTGCAGCAGCAGGCTGCTTTCGACGGTACCGCTGGTGTCCAGCCGCAGCAGCTGCGCCGTGATGGTGGTACCGATGTTTGCGCCCAGGATAATACCGACCGACTGCCGCAGGGTCAGGATACCCGCGTTGACAAAGCCAACCGCCATCACGGTTGTCGCCGAAGAGGATTGGATGACTGCGGTGACTGCCGCACCCATCAGCAGTGCGCTGAACAGGTTGCGGGTCATGCGCTCAAGGGTCCGTTCCAGGGCGGGGCCGGCGGCGCGCTCCAGCCCGCTGCCCATAAGCGTCATGCCATATAGGAACAGCGCGAGCCCGCCGGCCATGCGGATCAGGGATAATAGATCAAATGCCATAAGGGAATCCTTTCTGATCGTACGGTAAAGACCGCGGATATGGGGAAGCCATGCAGGGCAGGGCGCGCAGTTCTGGGGAAGGCGGCCGCGCTTCCCCTGCGTTCCGGGCAGCCTGCAGCGGGCAGGGCAGTTTTGGAAATTGTGTAAACGGAAATGGAGGGATGTTATGCAGCCGCTGATTTTGCTGTCGTCCGGCCGGCAGGCGGGGGAACATTCGTTGCAGAGGACCGCGTCTATCCTGTATGGAGGGGCGGTGGTGCGTGCGGGCGGCCTGCCGGCCCTGTATGCGGGCGGGGAGCCGGAGGAATTGTCCCAGGTTTTTCACGG
Organism: uncultured Butyricicoccus sp.; assembly: GCA_947575935.1. Classification (GTDB taxonomy): domain Bacteria; phylum Bacillota; class Clostridia; order Oscillospirales; family Butyricicoccaceae; genus QXXE01. Next base: position 14,021 of record CANPPM010000027.1, read on the forward strand.
ACTGCTGCTTACCGGCGGCGGTGATGTCGCGCCGGAGCGTTATGGGGCGCGGCAGATTGCCACGGATGTGATTGATGAAGCGCGTGATGCGGAGGAGTTCGCACTCATTGCGGCGTTTTTGGCTCGGAAACGTCCGATTT
>CANPPM010000028.1 GCA_947575935.1 uncultured Butyricicoccus sp.
CCAAAGCATAAAATCCTTTTGACAGTGTGTTTTCCTAATAAAACGCAATCTTATGATCCGCAATCATTTGAAGAATCCTGGAGGGATTCAGTGCGCACCCGCCAACGGCGGATGAAACAATACGGTATGAAAGAGATGCTTACAATGGGTATTAGAAGTAAGTTTAGAGGGGGACTTGAGCAAAAAAGTGAGGAGAATCGTGATAAATATGGCAGAGAAACAGGTGAAAGAAAAAGTGAAAAAACAGGGAAAAAGATTCAGAAATTATGCAAGCGTAAATGAAACAGTTCGTTTGTGCAGTCTGCAAATATTTGACAGCAAGGCAAGAAGCAGCAAAGGATGTCTTCTGATCTGGCGCTTTGCAGCCGGCTTGAGGCCGGAGACGGCGAGGCGATCAACAATAATAGGACTTACCGCCTCGGCAAATTTGAGCTGCTTAACGGGTATCTGAAATTGCTGGCGCCTGTCTCCAAGAAATCCATTACCGCTCCGTGCGGAGCGAATTTGGAGATCTCCTTAAATTCGCGCATAGTCTGCCGCAAAGCGGTTATGGGTGTGGCGGCTTCCTCGATAGAAGCTGATTTTGCTTACAACAACGCGAACAGAGGGGGGCGAAAGACCCGCTTGTTGTTCCATTATGGGTGAATGGATCAATTCATCTCAGCCTGTTGTTGAGACAGCTTTGGCAATCATTTGCGTACTCATGTGTGTTGTAATAGATACAGAATCCTCTCGCCGCGGATCAACGGTTGCCTGCTGTAGCGTGAAGCGGTAGGAAATCAGCCCGGCTTCCCTTGTTTTCAAGTCCCTGAAAAGGTGATATTATGAGGTAAAAAATGAATTGATGGATTTTATAAAAAGGCAGACTTTCTGAAAATCCAGATTCGCAGCGGAAGCGAAAATAAACGATTCGTAAACCCGGAATTTGATGGAGGAGAAATGATGAAGTGATGATCGATGAATTCATGGTGGAGTATCTTTCCTTATCAGACAGAATGCGGAATGGATATAAAGATAGTTTAGGAATTGCAAGCCCGGCATGGAATGAAATTCTTTCAAAGATAATATCTGTTGTTCCCCAGGTTTTCCGAGCAGTCTATGGAAGTGTAGCGGGAACATATAGAAATATTGAAAATCAAAGATATATGGATTTTGTTCCTGGCTATAGGCTGATACACATTGAGGAATTAGAAGGGGAGTACGGCACGCTGTCAGAACTGTTAGCGTTAGACGATATCTGTGGCCCCCAAATCAAGACCATGATTCCTCTATTAGCGAACGATTCATCTTGTTATATCTGTTATGCAGAAACAAGGAATGGTGGGGAGAGTATTTTCCGCTATTCGCCGGATGATGGACTGCGAAAAATGCACGCTTCCGTAGAACGGTTCTTTGAGACTATAATCGCATTTTATCTCAATGATGTATTTTATTTGGATAAAGACGGCTTTCTTGATTATGATTTTGAAAAAGAAGGGGCTATTGGTGCTGAATATAATCCCGGTATAGAGTACTGGACAGAATCATAATGTCGATTTTCCGGCGGGGTGATACCTTGGCGCCGTATGCACCCGTTTTTGCGGAAACTGTCCAGGCGATCGCCTAACCGCTTTTTTCCTGAAAAGGGATTTTCGGTCCCTTTTCAAGATAAGCGCTGTTAAATACTTTGTCCTATTATTTTTATTATAACGTACAAATTAACACTGCTCCAATTTCATGGATATAAGCTATACGCAATCGAAATATTTTCAAGCTGATATGTGCTTTTTAGAGGGTCGTTTGTCTGTGCTTGAATCACATAATCCCTAATGTCATCATATCCTGATGGAATCTTCCCTTTAGCAATTTCTTTTTTACTGACATATGTGCAATCTTTAAGCTGTAAAACTAATTCTATGATTATTTTTGGAAGTTTTTGAACATCTATTTTGCCTTCAAATACGATTTCACCATAAGTATCAGAAGATACCAACTTATTTCGTTGTTCATCAAAAATAAAACATTCGTTACACCAGTATAAGCGGACATGATTTGTTCCATAAAGCGTAAAAAGAAAATCTTCCCGTTCGCCATCCAAAAGAATGGTTACAAAATTATCGTTATCATGTATGATGTGGAAGTGGTCGCCGAAAATTGGATGAAGGGCCTCTTCATACAGTGTTTCTAACTCTTTTATATCCATGTTTGTTTCATCCTTCCTGACGAAATAACGTGCTCTATATATGGGTCAGACGTTATTCTAAAGGTATTTCAGTGGAATCGCCGGGGCTTTTGTCAGCGATACTTGTCTTGAAAAGAGATTTTCAAAGATATTGCTTGACAAGGGCTGCACAGCGTTATATAATACAGTTATAGCGTATTTGAAAATTGTGCCTCTGCATGACGGCGAAGGGCTTTTTACCGGTCAGGGTTCCTGACGGTTTGCAGGAGGGGCGGAACCCGGTATGCCGGGAAAACGTTTGATGATTTGGGCGGTTGACAATTTTGAAATACACTTTCAGATAAAGGGGAGTAGCGTGCATCCTGACAGTATAGGGATGTTTGCGGTATCGTCAGTACGGCTGTAAGGCCCGGTACCGTACTCCATGGACGCGAGACTTTTATTGCACGGGCGGAAACCCCGCCACCGGCAAGAAAGTCTTTTTTTGTTGCCGGAAACAAAAAGTTTATGCATATCGATCAAATGATTCCGCTTCCCTGCGGCTTGGGCTGGCGCTTGGCTCCAGCGGACTGGCCGCAGGGAAATCCAGCGAAGACGTCTGGGGCGTTAGCCGCATGAACGAATGATCCGATATGCGTAAAAGCTGATTGGAGGAACAAAAATGTCGTCTGTTTTGAAACTTCTCCTGGGATTTATATTGTTGGTCTGGGGGGCGGATCGGTTTGTCAGCGGGGCCTGCGCCGTAGCACGAAAGCTGGGGATTCCGGCAGTAGTGGTCGGCCTGACGATTGTTGCGCTTGGGACAAGTGCGCCTGAACTTTCGGTGAGCTTGACCGCGGCGTTGCAAGGCGCGAATGAGATCGCAGTTGGCAACGTTGTCGGATCCAATCTCTTCAATCTGCTGGCGGTTGTCGGAGTGAGCGCAGCAATCGCCCCTATGCGGGCTGAGCCTGGGCTGCTCCGGCGGGATCTGCCGTTGTCAGGTCTTGCATCAGCAACACTGCTGCTGATGCTTCTGCTCGGACAGGGCAGCCTGCGCCGCGGAGGTGGCCTGGTATTGTTGGTAGGAATGTTCGTTTATTTGTTTGTGTTGGTGCGGGAAGCGCTGAAAAAACAGCTTTCCGACCATGCTGCAGCGCTTTCCGTCCCGCTTTGGACGATCCCACTGAATCTGGCGGCGGGGTTGGGCGGTATCGTGTTGGGTGGCAGCCTCACGGTTGGCGGCGCGACTGGCATCGCCCGGATGTTCGGATGGTCTGAAGCCTTGATTGGACTGACCATCGTAGCGGTCGGCACGTCTCTGCCCGAACTTGTGACGTCGGTTACCGCGGCGATAAAAGGGGAAAGCGGCCTTGCCCTGGGAAATGCAGTGGGATCCAACCTGTTCAACATCCTGTTCATTTTGGGCAGCTCGGCAGCCATCTGCCCCATCCGGATTTCAAGGGATGTTTTGACCGATGTTGCGATCCTGACTGCGGTGTCGGCCGTATGTACCCTGTTGATGCGGCGGAAAGGCGGCGTCAGCCGCGGTATGGGGATTGCAATGGCTTCCGGATATTTGGCGTATATGGGCTGGCTGATTGTCCGGTAAGCGTCTGCACGAAAAGGATGCGATTACGATGGGCGCGAAGCATAGGACCAGGCCAAACTGCTTTTCTACCGTTCATAGCTGCAGTGCATACTTTTTTAGATTATGGGCAGAGCGCCCGGTGAAATACCTTGAAAAAGCAGCTTGCTGAGCCTGCGAAAGGGAGCAGAGCGCCTTACCATCCGAAAGCCTACCCGGCAGGAACGGCAAAGGCTTTCTTTGTAACCGGTTAACGATCCTTTTGCGTATGATTTTTATAAGTGCTCCAGGTTGGTTCGTAGTCTGCTGCCGCCTGGTTGCCCCACATCGCCCAACCGTTGCGGTCCCCCCGGGCAAACAGTTCAATGAACGGCCCCGGCGAGCATTGTTCGATAATCGGGATCATCTCGTCGGGCTTTCGGGAATGCTCGCGTTTTTGCGCACGGATTAGATTGATCTGCGATCTTGCAGGGGGGAGTGTCCGATTATGATCGCCCCTCACGCCAAACAGCAGAATTTCCGTCACATTTCGAAAATAGAATCCAACGCCGCGTCCGTCCGGTCCCCCGTCTTTGCGGATCTTTTCCCAAATCAGATTTCCTTTATATTCAAACCCCCAGGCTTTTAACACCGCTAAGCCGTCCGGAAGCAGCGCATTGGGCACCCAAAGATATAGATGGCTTTTCTCTGCGGCAATCTGCGGCACCGGAAGGCGCATGATCTCTTCCAGCTCCATGGTTCCATAGCGGTTGAGCCGCTTGTGTTCAGGCGCAACCTTTCCGGTCCTGTTTTGAAAACGCCAGGGGGGATCGGCATAGATTGTGGAAAATTTGCGGCCGCCGCAGAACTGCAGCAGATCATCTGCAGTTGTTTGGATGATTTTCATCTATATATCCTTCCTCCCAGTCTGTAATACACTTTTTTCGGATTCCGACCGCGAGGATCGGGCAGCCTCCGTTTCTGCGGGCATCCAACCGGTATGTCAGTTACCCCATCCAGGCGCTACTGGCGCAGTACTTTCGTAGGACAGGCTTCCGCTGATGATCTCTTTTGTCATAGTCATACAACCGTTTTAATACTGCATTTAATTTAATTCCTCTGAACGCGTGGCGATCACGCCTGCACTATATCGCAGTCATGATATGTACGCATCGCCGGCGATCCGGATTTCACGCTATCCGCACGGATAAAGTACGTCATCAAATTTTTTGGAAATATTCGTTTTATTGCCGTCGGTCTGCCGGAGGTCGTCGGTTGTGATCTTCAGCCGGTCGAGGCACGCGGTAATATCTTCCCATTCTTCCGGGAATGCCTGTGTAATGATTGCCAGCGCATGATTAGTCGTGAAATTCAAATTTCTCCAAGCTCCGCAGAGACGTAGTTTTCGATTCTCATACCTGCGCCCTCCTTGCTGAAACCATTATAACATACCCTTTCTCTGATTTCACGCTTTTTCCAACCTGCCGGTTGGGAAGGGGCGTTGTGGACCAAAACTGATTTGCGTGCTGCAGCCCGTCAGGGCTTTTCCATCCATGGTTACCCGGATAAAAACACCATGCCGCTTTCCGGCGATTCAGATTTTAATCTGCAGATCCGTTGAAAAGAAGCTGATGGGCAGAGACGGCATAAAAAATGATTGACTTTGCCGGTGAAGATTGGTATAATAATTAGGCGTGAAAATCTGTCGCACGCGAAAATGAAATCCACACATTCCGCGATGTAGGCAGCCGGTGGCAGGGCCCTGTCCTGCTGCTGCCGGCAGATGAGACGGAATGGAGGTACAACCAAGGAGGAAAATGAAATGGCAGTAATTTCTATGAAGCAGCTGTTGGAGGCTGGCGTTCATTTCGGACACCAGACCCGGCGCTGGAACCCCAAAATGGCAACCTATATCTTTACCGAGCGCAACGGCATCTATATTATCGACCTTGCCAAGACGGTGAAGAAACTGGAAGAGGCATATTTCTTTGTGCGCGATATTGCCGCATCCGGCGAGTCTGTGCTGTTTGTCGGCACCAAAAAGCAGGCTCAGGATGCAATTAAAGAAGAGGCAGAGCGCTGCAATATGTTTTTTGTAAATGCACGCTGGCTTGGCGGTATGCTTACCAACTTTAAGACCATGCGCAGCCGCATTACCCGTCTGAATCAGCTGAAGAAAATGGAGGAGGACGGTACCTTTAACCTGCTTCCCAAGAAGGAAGTCATCAAGCTGCAGCTGGAAATGGCAAAGCTGGAGAAATATCTCGGCGGCGTTAAGGATATGAAGAAGCTGCCCGGCGCGATGTTCATCGTTGATCCCCGCAAGGAGAAGAACGCCATTGCGGAGGCCCGCAAGCTCGGCATCCCGGTTGTTGCAATCGTCGATACCAACTGCGATCCGGACGAGGTTGATTATGTGATCCCTGGCAATGACGACGCAATCCGTGCAATTAAGCTGATTTCTTCGACCATGGCAAATGCCGTTTTGGAAGGCAAGCAGGGCGAGCAGCTTGAGGTCGCTGCGGAAGAAAAGGCAGAGGAGTCTGCCGCACAGGCATAATCTCGTTTAAAACCTTTGGGGCGGTGGCGGCTTGCCCTGCCCCTTTCTCTTATTGATTTCAATTTTTGGAGGAATATAAAATGGCATTTACTGCTGCTGATGTAAAAAAACTGCGTGAGCAGACCAATGTAGGTATGATGGACTGCAAAAAGGCGCTGCAGGAGTCTGACGGGGATTTCGATAAGGCGGTTGAAATTCTGCGTGAAAAGGGCCTTGCCAAGGCCGCCAAGAAAGCCGGTCGTATTGCGGCCGAAGGGGTTGTCTGTGCGTCTGTCTGCAAGGACTGCGGCGTTGGCGCGATCATTGAAGTAAACTCTGAGACTGATTTTGTTGCCAAAAATGCGGATTTCCAGAAGTTTGTTTCTGATCTTGCCGGCGTCGTGATGCAGGAGAACCCGGCTGATGTCGAAGCGCTCAAGAGCTGCAAGCTGGGCGATTTGACGGTCGAGGGCGCATTGCAGGAAAAGGTTCTGACGATTGGGGAAAATATTCAAATTCGCCGTTTCGACCGTTATGACGATTCCACGGTGAATGTATCCTACACGCATATGGGCGGTGTGATTGGCGTACTGGTTGGCCTGTCGGTGTCGGATAATCTGAAGGGCAACGAGACCGTCTTCCAGCTGGGGAAGGATATTGGCATGCAGGCTGCCGCAATGCGGCCCAGCTATATGGATAAATCCGAGGTTGCCGAGGATGTCCTGAACAAGGAGCGCGAGATCCTGATGGCACAGGCAATCGAAGAGAACAAAACGGCTGCAAAGCCGAAGCCTGAGCAGATCCTTGCAAAGATGGTAGAAGGCCGCGTTGGGAAATACTATGAGGAAAACTGCCTCCTGCAGCAAGCGTTTGTGAAGGAAAACAAGGTTTCTGTTGAAGAGCATATCAAGGCGGTCGCAAAAGAGCTGGGCGGTGAGATTCAGCTTGTAAAATTCACTCGCTTTGAAAAGGGCGAAGGGATTGAGAAAAAGGTCGATGATTTCGCGGCTGAGGTCGCTTCGATGGCGAAGTAACCGGCGCTGATGATATTCTTCCCCGCAAAAAATATCAAGAGCGCAACAGGCTCAGGGATAGTCCCAAAAGGACGTTCCTGGGCCTTTTTCTATGCCTGGGAATGCGCGCCTCCTCTGGAACCGGCTCGTAATAATTCCAATTCTCTGCGAAATGGATTCGTCAAAGGGGATCTTGAGGAGAAAAGTGGCGGGAATCTGCTCTGGCAACCTCCTCGGTAAATCTGGTAATTTGTTGCGAAATCCGTGCCCGCCTCTGTCATTGGCTCGGTTTCCGCATGTCAGCCCGGTGGACATTCGTCCGGAATACTTCACTCTGGCATGGGTTTCGGACTTTTGCCTGCACTATGCGGATGGTCGGACTTGTATCCGCGAGATGATTTCCGAGCGCCATTTTGAGAAGCGGGCAAGTATTGAGCGGTTAGAACTGTCCTGCAGGTACTGGAAAGCGATGGATGTATCAGACTGGAAATTGGTGATTTTTGAGAACAATGACGGGGAGGGGAAAACGTGATTCGATTTGTAGAGAGTGCGGGAAGTCCGTATCGTATCCTTAAAATGAACGAAGCAGGCTGTTGGATGATAGCTTTCGATGATCCCGGAGCTCCGTTTTTTGTGTCGGCCTTGGGGATGGATGGTTATCAAAGGATTGAAACGCCGGAGGGCTTCTTACAGCATTGGGGCAAAGAGGTTTTAACGGCGGCGGAGCAGAAGCGTTTGGATTTGATTCGGCCGCTGTTGAATGATGAATTGTGTATCGCGGATAAAGCGCATCATTATCTCGCCGTGGATACTGCTACAGAATTGCTTGCCGGACTATACGTTGGTATGGATGCTGGTGAAACCGCAATGTTGAAATGTTTGGCAAATGCGGCATCTGACAAGGCTTCGTTTTGTCAGGAATACGGTATTTATATTACGCATAATTAATGGCCGAACAAGGGCACGCCTCATGAATTGATTACGGACAAAGGCCGCGAGTTCTGTAGTAAACGAGTGGAGGAACTATGCGTTCGTTATGGGGGTGGATTGCAGTCTTTACCGCCATTTCGTCCAGATGGCAAGGGGCTGGTAGAAAAATCGTTTGATCTTCTTCAGCAGCGATACAAACCGCTGCTTCGAGGGCATGGCGTGATTGAGCCTGATGCACAGGAACGCTGGGCGACCGATAAGGAGGATAGCAGCTGCACTTTTATTGTTGAGGAAGGAACGCATGATCCCTGCATATTGACACATAGTAGTAAGCGCTATCGGAGCCTGAATGAACAGGAAATCAATGCAGCAAAAAAGGCCGAACGGCTTCAACGCGCGTCTAAAAACAGGCACAGGCAGAAACTGGTGTATCAACAACAAAGGCAATCCGCGAAATTGTAGATAAGGCTATTGCGGAAGACCAACACAACAAGATTTAATTGGAGAAATACCATGTCAAAATACGGACAGAAAAAGGTTGTAGGAGCGATTTATGATAATGGGCCGATGGATAACCCGTTTTTAGCTGCTATGCCGGAAATGTTGAGCGCGGATGAATATCAACGGTTGATTCGTAGCTTGCCGCCGCTGCCGAGCCGTTTATTTGCCTTATCATCTGAGGAACGGCGGCGGCAAATGCCAATTTTGTCCTCGTTGTTCGTGCCGATGAATTTCATGTACAGAGTGTACGATACCCTGTATAGAGCGATTACGGCTACGTATATGACGAGAACTGAATTGGAAGGAATCCGGCAAATTAACGCACTTTTTTACGGGAGTGGTCTGTATAACTATGCAACGCAGGCGGATACAGGTTCAGCCTTAGGCGTGGCCGGGCATTGGTAAAACATCTGCAATTCGCCGCTCGTTGGCGCTGACGCCGCAGGTGATTGAACATACGGAGTACCAAGGGCATCCGTTTTTCTGCAAACAAGCTATTCGATTATTCGGGCGGTATCCCAGCGTATATCGTGAAAATCTTTCAGGAATCGCAGGTGCAGGCGCTGTTAACAGGCCGTTCCTGCATTGATGCAAAAGTCATGCAACAGGCGATTGATATTCTGGCGATCAAAGTGCCAAAAACATATTCGGGAGGGACATATTTATCTGATTTTGAGCTTGTTTCTGGCAGCGAGCAAGCGGACACATCTGATGTACAGGAGGGCTCCGTTACACAGACTGTAGATGAAGAAATGAAGGAGGTTTCCCGCCTTTATGCGAATAAACGCGGCAGAAAAGTTGCGCAAAGGGATGAGACTGACCTGCTTGCCGCATTCAAAACAGGCGGTGATTTTCGCAAGCGCTTAATCGATATCGGACTGCTGGAGGTGATGCCGTTGTGTTGACGTTCTTTCCAACTCCATATTCCGGTGAATGGTGGTACAGCGTGCTTTGCCGGTATCATTTGCGTTCCGGGAATGCAAAATTTCAGACTACCATCCGTGAATTGTTTGAGGGAGGCCCCAGAGCGATGATTGGGGCTTTCTTTCCCAATAATACAATTTATCAGCTTGTTTCGCAGCTGCCAGAAAGCTTTGATTTCAAGTCATTGATCTTGGAGCACACGCCGTATCAATACTACATGAGGATGTACCCGCTTTCACAGAAAAGAGCTTTTTTAGAAGCTTTGTGCAAAGAGGAAGCAACAGCACCGACCTACATCTGGAAAACGGCGGGCGGGAAAAACCAACCGCTGCGGTATTGCCCGCTGTGCGCACACGAGGAAGTGAAGGTATACGGCGAATCCTACTGGCACACGCTGCATCAGCTTCCTTTGGTGACAGCCTGCGTCCATCATTGCCGCTTGCTTGATGCAAGCAGCGAGGCTCTGAAGCTGAATGAAGGCTTCTACATGGTTCCGACAGGATCATGGAAGACCGATTCTGTGGCAATGGATTCTCCAGAAGTTTTACTGGCAAAGATATCCCGTGAGTATCTTGTTACGGATATTGAAGTCTGTCCAACACAAAAGCATATCTTATGAACATGTAAATGAGGGAGAGTATTCGCATCAATGGTGTCGTATCAACGTAGATGGCGTGTATTGGATTTGTGATCCATATGGAATGTACGTCGGCCCTGAACCGGGCGAGTATTTACATCCGTTCTTCTATAAAGGATAATACCAAAGTGAAATAACATATTAAAAAGCCAGTTCCTGCTGTGATGTGGGAACTGGCTTTTTTCAACATGATTTACAGGGGAATTGGCTTATGGATGGTTCAAATAGGCTTTGTAATTTATTGGCGGCGGGTTTTATCAAAGAGAATGGAAACCAGTTTCATGACAAGTGAAGAGATGCAGCAGACAATATATCGTGATGGGGATATTATTTCCTAAAAACTGCATGTTTAAAAAATATGGATGAATAGAAGAAGAAAATGTTTTAAATTTGCATAAATGTGTTTGCTGCTGAAAGTATTTGAGAAATAATTTGGGGGAATGAAGTGCGCTTATGCTTATAGCTGCAAAATTGCTCTTTCAGGTGCGCGGAAGCGTCTGTAATTACGTGAAGTGGAGTGCTGGATTCAAGCCGCGTCTAATAATTTCTAATGTTTTAAGGTCACACAAAAAGAGCAGAACCCGTAAAGTGGGCAGAAGATATCACAGTGGGTTTATTGAGATTCGAAAATACGATTTGTCGTAATGATAATTTCTGATGGCCAGCACACATTAACTGATGTAGATAGAAACACTGAGGACAGGAAAACTCTGCAAGAATGGCGCGCTAATATCTTGCTCTTGCAGATGTTGGATGTTGGTCGGCGGGGTTTCATGTGTCTATGGAATTCATGGATTGTTCGACAACAGGAAGCAGATGGATCTTCTTACAACCTTATTATGATGATCAATTTGATTTTCCCGTGTTTCAGATCGCTGCAAATGTAATTAAGGATCATCGTTGCTTACAATCAATATAAAACCAGGAACTTTCGTGAATAAAAATTTCAAGTTTAAGATGGAATATCTCCTGCGGTGATTTCATCTACAAAAATGCTCAGGAATTATTGCGTATTATTAAAATATGGCAATTTGGAAGATGTTGGGCGTGATTTTGGGTGAAATTATCCATGTACAAGGCCAACGGTTATCCGATAAAATAAAAGATTAAGCCGGATTGCCGGTACAGCTATAAGGAGGAGTCAAAATGAATTCGCGCGTTTATGGATACATTCGTGTGTCCAGCATCGATCAAAATGAAGATCGGCAGGTTATCGCTTTAAGGGAAAAGGGTGCGCCCGAAAAAAACATCTATATGGACAAGCAATCCGGTAAAGATTTTAACCGTCCACAGTACAAAAAACTTGTCAAACGGCTGAAAGCAGGGGATTTGTTGTACATATTGAGTATAGATCGTCTGGGGCGGAATTATGAGGAGATTCAAAATCAATGGAGGGTTCTGACAAAAGAGGTCGGGATCGATATTTGTGTAATTGACATGCCGCTGCTTGACACGAGGAACGGCAAAGATCTCATGGGAACCTTCATTGCGGATTTGGTGCTGCAAATCCTGTCGTTTGTGGCACAGAGTGAGCGGGAGAACATCCGGAAGCGCCAGGCGCAGGGGATTGCTGCTGCGAAGGCTCGTGGTGTGCGTTTCGGCAGACCCCCGCGTCCGCTGCCTGAGAATTATGACAGTGTTTATCGGAAGTGGAAGTCTGGTGAGATTACCGGAACTGCCGCCGCGAAAGAGTGTGGTATGCCGCTGTCTACCTTCCGGTATCGGGCTGAGATTTATGAGCGGGAAAAGTTGCGGTAGATGTCGTTTTTTACAGAAAAGTGTGCGTTTTTGCAAGTGTTTTTTTACGGAAAATTTTTAGCATTAACACTTGCGAAAAGGAGTTTTTTTATGGTATAATACATTTATATTGGAAGAAAATCCGATTTGTAGGAAATTACACTATCCTCTATTTGACATTACTGATCGGGAAGTGATTTTATGGCCATAGGACATTCGAGGCGAAAACTGGATTTGACAGGCCAGCGGTATGGGCGTCTAACCGTTATCGGCCTAGCAGAAAACATTGGGAATAGGACGGCATGGCGGTGCCGGTGCGAGTGCGGAGGGGAAACAGTTGTCCAGACAGTCCGTCTGCGTACTGGCCACACCAAAAGCTGTGGCTGCTTGGGTCCGGGGGCCATGCTGGGCACACCGCTGCACGGGCTGACTTTTGTGGATGGTACATGTGTGGAAATGCTGCGGGCCAGGACGGTGCGTTCCAATAATACAAGTGGCGTGCCGGGTGTAGACTGGTGGGCGGCAAAAGCCAGATGGCGGGCGACAATCTGTTTCAAAGGGAAACGACATTACCTTGGCAGCTACAGCCAGTTTGAAGATGCGGTCAAAGCCCGGAAAGCGGCTGAAGAAAAGCTGTACGATTCATTTTTAAGTGAGTTTGTCAAAGGCTCCGCAAATCATGCGTCCAATGACTGATTCAAATAAACAGGAAAGGAGGCATGTTTGTTGCTGGCTGGTCCACCATGGCGGCGCCCTGCCGCTATATACGTCCGTACCGGCGGGAGCAGATTGTAAGGACGTGTTGGCAAACCACTGGAAACGGTGGGACGCAAAGCCTGAGGCTGAGGTGCGGTTCCCGTGCTATGCTCGTTCGGTTGCACTTGGGCAAACCAGTGGAAACGCTGGGACAGCAAAACCAGAGGCTAAGGCGTGAAATATTCATGCTATGCTCGTTCGGCTACCGGATACTTTGCGTCCGACTATGCAAAGAAAGGATGAAGCTTTACATGAAAAGACAGAAAAATCTGATGAAGCGCGGCCTTTCCTGGTTGATTGTTTTGGTGATGTGCCTCAGCATGATGCCAATCAGCGCGCTTGCATCTGATGGCCCTGCCGGCTCGGTGGAAACTGAAGGGGCTGCGGAGACAGCGGGAACCCCGGCTGAGTCCGTTGACCCGTCTGACCCGGCCGACCCGGCTGAGCCGTCTGACCCGGCCGACCCGGCTGAGCCGTCTGACCCGGCTGAGCCGTCTGACCCGGCTGAGCCGTCTGACCCGGTTGACCCGGCTGACCCGGCTGACCCGGCTGACCCGGCTGAGCCGGTTGACCCAGCTGACCCGGACGCCCCGGTTGATCCGGACGCCCCGGCTGAGCCGGTTGACCCGGCTGACCCGGCTGACCCGGACGCCCCGGTTGATCCGGACGCCCCGGCTGAGCCGTCTGACCCGGTTGACCCGGCCGACCCGGCTGAGCCGGTTGACCCAGCTGACCCGGACGCCCCGGTTGATCCGGACGCCCCGGTTGACCCGGCTAACCCTGAGGTTCCCGTAGCCCCTGTAGTTCCTGAAATTCAGCCAGTACCCGATGAAGTAAAGGATTTCTTGGATGCAGTAAATAGGATTCCCGAAATCACTGCGGATAATCTGGAAGAAGCAGGAAATTTAATCAATGCAGCCATTGATGCCTACGAAAGGCTGATTGATGCTGGATTGACCGAGTTTGCTGGTGTTGATGCCGGTTATGCCCAAACCTTGAAATCTTTCGAGGAAGTAATCGCTGTATTAGAGCTGAATTCTGTTACATTCGAGATTGAAAGTATTCCTGGCGCCAGTTTTGGAAATCTCGTTATTAAGAAAAACGGTGTAACGATTGACCCGAGCGGCAGTAGTTCCTATGGTAACATTGGCAAAGACGGTAACCTGAAAAACAACGCTGGAACCATTACGAAGAAAGTTGGAGACACAGGTTTCTATCAGCGCGTGCCTACGAATACAATTGTAGGGCAATATTGCGGCCATGTAGTTGCGGAGTATATTCCGGATAATTATGCGGAAATCACTACTACGCTTGGAAACAGCGGTATCATTGGCGGATTGGGTTATGATGTAGGGAAATATCCGTCTACAGGGTATCCC
>CANPPM010000029.1 GCA_947575935.1 uncultured Butyricicoccus sp.
CAGGCCAGCTGTCCGGCGGGCAGCAGCAGCGCATTGCAATTGCGCGTGCGCTTGCTATGAATCCGGAAGTGATGCTGTTTGACGAACCGACCTCGGCGCTTGACCCCGAGATGGTGGGCGAGGTGCTGCAGATCATGAAGGAGCTGGCCGAGGACGGCATGACGATGGTTGTTGTGACGCATGAAATGGGCTTTGCGCGTTCGGTTGCGACCCGTGTCCTGTTTATGGATGAGGGGGTTATTGCCGAGCAGAACGAGCCGGGGGAGTTTTTCTCGAATCCGCAGCATCCCCGTCTGAGGGAATTTCTGTCCAAGGTGCTTTGAGCGGCCGCGATAGAAAGCCTGCTTTGTATCCCATGAATAAGGAGGAATCTCAAGATGTCCCTGCCAAATGATCCGGCGATCCTGCTCAGTGTGGTCAATACACGTCTGCGCGACCGCTTTGACGGCCTTGACGCACTGTGCGAGGAGGCTGGGATTGCGCAAGACGAGCTTTGTGCCCGGCTGGAGCGGCTGGGCTATCGGTACGACCGGCAGAGCAACCAGTTTCGTTGAAAATCCGGTGCGGCCGCGAAGCGGCAGCCTCCAAAACCGCGGCAGCGCGGGGCGTATTCAGCAGTCCGGCACGGTGTGAAAGCACCGTGCTTTTTCTTTTCTGCCGCTTGTAGGAGCGGCATGGATGTGATAGAATAACGATAAGAGACTGTATGCACGCGATAAAAGGGCTGTTTCCGGCCGGTGCATATAGGGGAAACGAACGGGACGTATTGTGCGCAGCCGCCTATCCAGGCGGCTGCATAACACCTGTTTTCCGTCGGGAAGCTGTTTGGGAGGAATCAAGTTATGAATCAATTCGTTTTCTGCACCCCGACCAAGGTTTATTTTGGCCGTGGGGTTGAGGCTGCGGTCGGAGAGACCCTGCGCAGCTTTGGCGCGGGCAAGGTGCTGCTGCATTACGGCGGCAGCTCGGCACGGCGCAGCGGGCTGCTGGACAAAGTGACCGGTTCGCTGCAGCAGGCCGGTCTGCCCTGGGTTGAACTGGGCGGCGTCGAACCAAACCCGAAGCTTTCGCTCATCCGGCGCGGCATCGAGCTGTGCCGCGCGGAGGGGGTGGACTTCCTGCTGGCGGTCGGCGGCGGTTCGGTGGTCGACTCGGCAAAGGCGATCGGCGTCGGGCTGGCAAACGGCTGTGACCCTTGGGATTTTATTGAAAATAAGACTGTGCCGTCCAAATGCACGCCGGTCGGCGTGGTGCTGACGCTTGCGGCGGCGGGCTCGGAAATGTCTAATTCGGATGTGATTACGAATGATGAGAATCAGCTCAAGCGTGGGATCACTGCAGAGGCCGTCCGTCCGGCGGTTGCCTTCCTGAATCCGGAAAATACCTTTACGGTCTCCAAATTCCAGACGGGATGCGGGATCGTGGATATCATGATGCATACGCTGGAGCGGTATTTTACAGGGGACGCCGACTGCGACCTGACCGACCGCCTTGCCGAGGGGCTGCTGATTGCCGTACGTGATGCAGGGCGGGCTGCAATTGCAGATCCTGCCGATTATCATGCGCGCGCCACGCTGATGTGGGCGTCGTCGCTGTCGCATAATGATCTGACTGGGTGCGGTAAGGATCGCAAATTCCCGGTTCATAAGATTGAGCACGATATTTCCGGCGTACACGACAATGTTGCGCACGGTGCGGGGTTGGCGGTGCTGTTCCCAGCATGGGCAGAGTATGTGCTGTCGTATGATGTGATGAAATTTGCGCAGCTGGCGAACCGCGTCTGGGGGATAGAGATGAACTTTGACCATCCGGAGGTCACTGCCCGTGAAGGGATCCGCGCAATGCGAGCATACTTCCGGGAAATCGGTATGCCGACGACCATGAAGGAACTCGGTATTGAACCGGAGGACTATGACGAGATCATCGGGAAGACCACCGCGGGCGGGACCACGCTGCGCAGCTATCTCCCGCTGGGCCCTGATGAGATCCGTGCGATTTACCGCCTTGCGGAATAGGCTGTTTTGGTGGATGGGGGATCGGATATCCGTGAAAGGAGCAGGATTTTTTGAATAATATTGAACGCCGCGACGCTGATATTGCGTATATTTCGGATGATGCGATTTTTGACGAGCAGAAAATCTGCCGCCGGATTCTGCAGCGGCTGAATACGGCGGCAGCAGACGATTTTGACGCCCACCGCGCGATCGTCCGCGAGCTGTTCGGCGATACGGAGAATGTCTGTGTGAACCCGCCCTTTTACTGTGATTACGGCAGCCGGATCCGGATGGGGAAGCATGTGTTTATCAATTATAACTGTACGATTATCGATACCGCGGTGGTTACAATTGGCGATCACTGCCTGTTTGCGCCCAATGTTTCGCTGTTTACGGCGGGCCATCCGCTGCACCCGGTGTCACGCAATTCGGGCTATGAGTTTGCCAAGCCGATCACAGTTGGCGATAGCGTTTGGTTGGGTGGCGGTACGATCGTGCTGCCGGGCGTAACCATCGGCAGCAATTCGGTCATTGGCGCGGGCAGTGTCGTTACACATGACATCCCGGAATGGTCGCTTGCGGCCGGGAATCCCTGCCGCGTGCTGCGCCGTATTACCGATGCGGATAAACCGTTTTTTTATAAAAAGGAGCGCTTTGACAGCCAGGCATGGCAGGATATCCTGACGTATGAGGCGGGGGTAGCCGGCGCTGCGCCGCCGAGGATTGCTGTGGTGGGCTATGCGGGCAGTGGCAAATCCGGGCTTTCGCAGGCGCTGGCCGATCGATATGGCGTGCCGCTGCTGCACATTGACCGGGTGTTTTGGAAGCCTGGCTGGCAGGAACGGCCCCGGGAGGAGAGCCGGGCGCTGCTGCAGGAATTCCTGGATACGCACAACGGCTGGGTGATTGACGGGAACTATCAGCATCCGGAATATCTGTATGCCCGCCGGATGGCCGAGGCCAGCCGGATTCTTTTGCTGGAATTCAATCGTGCCTCCTGTTTCATGCGCGCGGCAAAACGCGCGGCGGTATACCGCGGACAAAGCAGCAGCACCGTTGGGGATTGTTGGCCGGAAAAGCTGGACGCAGCGTTTATAAAGTGGATCCTGCGGGACGGGCGTACGCCGGAGCACAGGGCGCGTTTCGGTGCGCTGAAAAAACGGTATGCGGACAAGATCACTGTGATCCCTGACCAGCGTGCGCTTGACGCATTTTATCGGGAGGAAGGGCTGCCCGCATATTGTGAGGGGCGGGTATGAGAAGCATAGGAAAAGGAGAATCAGATGAGGGACGTACAGTATTTGCAGCTGCTTGCCGAGCAGTACCCATCGATTGAGGCGGTGTCCAACGCAATCGTCGGGCTGAATGCCACGCTGCTTTTGCCCAAAGGCACAGAGTATTATTTCAGCGATCTGCATGGTGAGCATGAGGCCTTTATTCATTTGCTGCGCTCGGGTTCGGGCGTGATCCGCCGGAAAGTGGACGACCTGTTTGGGCAGTCTATGCTGGAGTCTGACCGCGATGAACTGGCTTCGGTCATCTATTATCCCAAGCGCAATCTCTCGCGCAAGCGCCGCCACTGCCCCGAGGACTTCGATGAATGGTGCGAGATTACCATCAACCGGCTGGTGCAGGTCTGCCGCGAGGTTTCCCGCAAGTATACCCGGGCCCGCGTGCATCGGGGGATGGATCCCGATTATGCCTTTATACTGGATGAGCTGCTGCTGACCGACGACACGGACGCGGACAAGCGCCGCTACTTCCGTGAGATCATCAATTCGGTCCTGCTGGCCGGCATTGCAGAGCCGCTGATTGTAGCGCTGTGCCACCTGATTCAGGAACTGACGGTGGATAAGCTGCATATTATCGGCGACTTGTTTGATCGCGGCCCGCGCGCCGACAAAATCCTCAATGAGCTGATGAAACACCACAATGTGGATATTCAGTGGGGGAATCATGACATCGACTGGATGGGGGCCATGGCGGGCAACCGGGTGTGCATGATGAATGTGCTCCGGATTGCGACCAGCTACAATTCTTTTGATGTGGTTGAAGACGGCTATGGCATTAACCTGCGCCCGCTTTCGATGTTCGCGGCGCAGGTCTACGGCGACGATCCCTGTGAGCGCTTTCAGCCGCATGTACTGGATGAAAATATTTTGGATCCCATCGACCCTCAGCAGGCGGCGCGCATGCACAAGGCAGTGGCTGTTATTATGTTCAAGCTGGAGGGGCAGCTGTTGCTGCGGCATCCGGAATATGACATGCAGGGCAGGCTGCTGCTGGATAATATCAATTTTGATTATCATACCATCCCCATCGACGGGATTTTTCTTGAATTGCTCGACCGCCTCTTCCCGACCATCGACCCGGCGGATCCGTACCGCCTGAGCGCGGATGAAAGCGACCTGGTAGAGGGGCTTTGGCAGTCGTTCCGCCACTCGGCCCAGCTGCGCACCCACATCGATTATATTTATAATCATGGGGGGATGTATAAGGTGATCAACAATAACCTGCTGTATCACGGCTGCATCCCGATGACCGAGGACGGGGAACTGGATACGGTCCACCTGGGAAACGTCGGCTTTTCCGGCAAGGCGCTGCTTGACCATCTGGATAAGCGGGTGCGCCAGGCGTATTATACCGGCGATCAGAATTCGGTTGACCTGATGTGGTACCTGTGGTGCGGTGCGAAGAGCCCGCTTTTTGGCCGCGACCGTATGACGACCTTTGAGCGCTATTTTATTGCCGATAAATCAACCTATACCGAGACGCGGAACGCCTATTATAACGCCTATGAGGATGCTTCGGTTTGTGAAAAGATCCTACGGGAATTCGGGTTGGATCCAGATCATTCGCATATCATCAACGGGCATGTACCGGTTAAGCACGGGGAGAACCCGGTTAAGGCGGGCGGCCGGCTGTTCGTCATAGACGGCGGCATTTCCAAGGCGTATCAGTCGACAACCGGTATTGCGGGATATACGTTGATTTTTGATTCTCACGATCTGCAGTTGGCCGAGCACCGGCCGTTCCGGCCTGCGACGGAAGAAATGACCGCTTCAACCTTTACCAATATCCGGGTGGTGGAGAAGATGCCGCACCGGCTGCTGATTAAGGATACCGACGCCGGGCAGGATATCCGCTCCAAGATCGGTGCGTTGGGCGAGCTGCTGCACGCCTACCGGGACGGGATCCTCCGTCCGCGCCAGTGATGACGGCGGAGCGCTACCGGCGGATTTCGGCCTGGTTTGCGGAGCGGCCTCGGGCGTATCGTACGTTGGTGCGTCTGAATACCGGCTTGCCGCTTCTGTTTTATTATTTGTATCCGCTGCTTCCGCTGGGGCTGGCGGCCCGCCAGGACAGTCGGTTCTGGCGGGTGCTGGCAGTCCCGGCCGCCGCGTTTGCGGTGTGCACGCTGATGCGGTACGCCGTCCATGCCCGCCGCCCTTATGAAACGGAAGGGTTTGAGCCGCTGATCCGGCGGGGGAAAACGGGGGATTCCTTTCCCAGCCGGCATATGACCTGCGCGGCGGTGATCGCATCGGCGTACGGCTTCTTATGGCCCCCGGCGGGCGCCGCGCTGGGGGCGGCTGCAGTGGGGATTGCGGTGATACGGGTGCTTGCGGGGATCCATTATCCGAGGGACGTGTTTGCGGGCGGCGCGCTCGGGCTGCTGGGCGGGGTCGTGGGGTTTTGGCTGCTGTAGCGCGGCTGAGAAAGGCGGAAGGCCCGCAAGGTCGGAGCCTTCCGCCTTTCTCGGCTTGGGGAAGCTTTGACCTGTGGCGTCCTCCTTTTTATAGGTTTCCGGATGTGCGGAAAGCGCTGTACGGGCTGCGGAAAACGGCCGCCCGGCAGGGTGCGGAAACGGCGGAGCGCGCCCCCCCCGCCAAGGGCTGTTGGGCCGGAGCGTGAAACATGTGTATCCAGACGGGATAAAAGTACCATGTTTTTTAAAAATTGTCAATAAAATGAAACCACTATTATAAAAATCAATACCTAAGTATCCGAGGTAAAAAGTTTTTTTATATTTTGATAGAAAGGGTCTTGCAAATCATGTATTGATATGCTATACTGTGAAACATAAGAAAGGTACTCAATATGGGAATACGAGAAAATTTTAAAAAAGGCTCAGTAGAGATGGTTGCGCTTCGTCTGCTCAGTGAAAAAGATATGTATGGGTATGAAATGTCGCAGAAGATTACCGCGTGGAGCGGCGGCGTCGTTTTGATATCCGAGGGGTCGCTGTATCCCACCTTGTACAGGCTGCTGAATCAGGGGTATATTTCCGACCGGCGCGAGCGGGTTGGCCGCAGGCAGACGAGGATTTATTACCATCTGGAGGATGCCGGCTCGGCCCGTCTGGAAGAGCTGTGCGATGAATTCGCCATCTTCAATAAGGGGATTGCCGACATTCTGGAGCACAAGGAGGAGGACGGGCATGGGTAAAGTGCCTGCCGGCCTGGAGGGATATTACCGCGAGATTGCAGCGGCGCTTCCGTGTTCTGGCAGACGAAAGCAGAAATATTTATCCGACCTGAGAGAGCGACTGTGTATGCTCGAAAACGAGGTACCGGTTGCCAACTACGAAGCCGCGCAGATGTATATTGGCCCGGTTGAGGAGATTGTAGAATCTTGGAAAGATAATCTGTCAGTCGATGATCTGAGCTGCCGGATCCGTTTTAAACGGAGGACCAAGGTTTTGCTTACGGCGGCCGCTTTAGTTGCTGTAACGATATTAATGCTTTTAGGAGGCTTCTACATAAAATATCAGGATTCTGCGCATGGAGATTTTGTTGTTGATGAAATTATCGTAACAAAACCTGATGATATGTCAGAAAGTGATTATAAGCAATACTGGAAACAACAATTAGACGAGTACTGGGGGAAATAAGACATTATGAATTTTAAACGTTTAACAGCTTTTTTGGTTGCGATTGTGATGATGTTCGCTATGATTCCTTGTTCGAGTGCGGCGGATATTGAGATTATTTCAATTGAAACAATTGACTTAGGAGACGGTTTGACAGCTGAAATTACAACTGCTGTAATTTCTTCTTCATTGTCGTCGCGTGCTGCTCGCAGCACAGTTTCGGGGCATAAGAGTGGTATTGTTAGACAGGGTACCACAAAAATTGGCGAATTTATGCTTTTCGGTTCTTTTGATTATAATGGAAGTAAAGCTGAGGCTGTTAGCGATGACTGGGACGCTCGTACAGCTTCTGGATACGATTATGACGGATCGTCTTATTGTTCTGGCGCGTCGGTAAAGGGATCCTGCCGGTTTACCGGAAATGGAATTGACCGGACACTTTTGCTTACGCTGACCTGCGACAAAAACGGTAATCTCAGTTAAATTTTGCCCATCATCATACCATAATTTATGCAAATGGCCGTCCGGTTCCGGGCGGCCATTTGCGATTTCCGCAGACAGGAAGACCCGCGCGCCCGCATGCCCCGAAGCAGGAGAAAAACGGGCCTCCGCCAAGGACGGCCGTCCGCTGGGGGTGAATTTTTGTGCTGCTTTTTTTTGCTTTCGCCTTGTCAAACCACGGAAAACCCCGTATAATAAAAAATGTACGCGTGTCACGGCGGAAAGGGGCGCTTTCAGATGGATGCAAATCATACGGCAGGACGTTTTTCCAGCAGCCTTTACGACTGTTTTGCCTGGATTCCGGCCGGGATGTCGCTGTTTTGCTGCATTGCGCTGCTGGCCGTGCGTCTGATGGCCGTCAGCGGCAGCTCGATGTGGCCCACCCTGCACCACGGGGACTTGATGATTACCAGCAATCTTTTTTATGAGCCTGCGCGCGGCGATATCGTCGTACTGAATAAACAGGGCTTTTTTAACAGTCAGCCGGTTGTGAAGCGTGTGATTGCGGTCGGCGGGGATGAGATCGATATCCGCTTTGACGCCGGCGAGGTGTGGCTGAACGGGATTTTGCTTGATGAGCCTTATATTGCAGCGCCGACCACGAGGAATGAGGGGCTGGGCTTCCCGCAGACAGTGCCGGATGGCTGTATATTTGTCATGGGGGACAACCGTCCCCATTCCGACGACAGCCGTGACCCCAACTTGGGCATGGTCGATACACGCTGTGTGATTGGCCGGGTGTATGCTGTGCTGCCCAGCGGGCAGATGCTGGAAAAGATGAAAGGAAGTACGGACTATGTCTGAAAATAGAGAACAAACTGGAAGAAGAAAGAAGGAAAAGGAACATCCCGGACGCTATAAAAGTGAAATTTTTAACTGGGGGGAAAGCTTGATCAGCGTTCTGATCTTTTTTGTAGTCGTGTTTATTTTCTTCGTGCGGCTGATCGGGGTGGACGGCTCGTCCATGTACCCGACACTTGAAGATCATAACGTGATGCTGACCAGCAATTGGGGGTACCGGCCCGAACGGGGGGATATTGTCGTATTAAATAAAGAGAGCTTCTGGAACGGCATGCCCATCGTCAAGCGCATTATTGCGGTCGGCGGGGACGAGATCGATATTGATTTTGATACGGGCGACGTGCGTGTAAACGGCGAGCTGCTGGATGAGCCTTACATTGCCGAGCGCACCCAAAAGCGCGAGGATGTGGAATTTCCGCAGGTTGTGCCGCCGGGCTGCGTGTTTGTGATGGGGGATAACCGCAATGGTTCGACCGACAGCCGCAACTCGCTGCTTGGAATGGTGGACGAGCGCTATATCCTGGGCCATGTGCTGACCATTGTCTATCCGTTTGAAAAGATTGGAGCGCTGTAAATGCAGATTCAGTGGTATCCCGGCCATATGACGAAGACCCGCCGGCGGATGGCGGAGCATATTAAAAATGTGGATTTGGTGTGCGAACTGGCCGACGCGCGCATCCCGCAGGTTAGCCGTAACCCGGAAATGGAGGAGATTGCGGCGGGAAAGCCCCGCCTGATGATCCTCAATCGCATCGACCTGGCCGACCCCGCGTGTACCCGTGCGTGGGCTGCGTATTTCCGTGCGCAGGGGTTTCAGGTACTGGAGGCCGACAGCCGTTCCGGGCAGGGCACGGCGAAATTTGCCGCAGCCGTCCGTGAGGCGCTGGCCGGGAAAATTCAGCAATGGCAGGAGCGGGGCCAGACCGGGCGCGCCGCCCGGGTGATGGTCGTTGGCATCCCCAACGTCGGAAAGTCTACCTTTATTAACCGCATCTTGGGGCGGAAAGCGGCCCGGGCGGCGGACAAGCCTGGCGTCACACGCGGTTCACAGTGGTTCAAAGTCGAGGGCGGCGTGGATCTGCTCGATACGCCCGGGATTCTTTGGCCGCGGTTCGATGATGAGCGGACGGGTATTTTGCTGGCCGTGACCGGTGCGGTCAAGGATGACATTTTGGATACGGAAACGCTGGCCTGTAAGCTGTTCGAGCTGCTGGCAGCGCGCGCGCCGGAGGCCATCCGGACACGGTACCGGGTTGAAATCCCGGAAGAAAGCGATTTTTTAGGATATACGCTGCTCGAACAGGCAGGGCGCAGACGCGGTTTCCTGATTTCGGGCGGTGAGGTCGACACCGAACGTATGGCGCGGATTCTGCTGGATGAGTTCCGGGGCGGCGTTCTTGGGCGTATCACACTAGAGACACCGGAGGAATATACTGATGATGGATTGGGGGTATGAGCAGCGGCATGCTGTGGGCTACAGGGCGGTATGCGGCGTGGATGAGGCGGGCCGTGGACCGCTGGCGGGGCCGGTGGTAGCGGCGGCGGTCGTCCTGCCGGCGGGTTGTGTGATTGCGGGTCTCGACGATTCCAAAAAGCTCTCGGCAAAGAGGCGTGAGGAGCTGTTTACAGAAATCTGTGAGAAGGCGTTGACATACGGCATCGCAGAGAGCAGCCATTCCCGCATTGACGAGATCAATATTTTGCAGGCGACCTTTGAAGCCATGCGAGGCGCGGTGGCGGCGCTGGATGTTCCGGCGGATTTTGTGTTTGTGGACGGGAATCGTTCGCCCGGGATGGCGGCGCCGGAGCGCTGTGTCGTGGACGGGGATGCGATGATTCCCTCGGTTGCGGCGGCGTCTGTCCTGGCCAAGGTTACGCGGGATCATTTTATGGAGCTGATGGGCGCTGAATACCCGGCGTATGGGTTTCAGCGGCATAAGGGCTATGGTACAAAGGCCCACTATGCAGCGATCCTGGAACACGGCATATGTCCGATTCACCGGCGGAGCTTTTTGAAAAAGCTGTTTAGGCAGCATCCGGAGTTGGAGGTATGACGCGCGGCGCGTGGGGCGAGGAGCAGGCCGCCGCATTCCTGCTGCGCCAGGGCGGGCGCGTTCTGGCACGCAATTTTCGTACGCGGTACGGGGAGCTGGATGTTGTTGCGGAACTGAACGGCTATCTTGTTTTTGCCGAGGTTAAAACCCGGCGGAACGACCGGTTTGCCCGCGCGCGGGAGGCCGTAACCGTCCAGAAGCAGGAGAGGCTGCGGATTACGGCAGAGCTTTGGCTGCAGGGGCATCCGACCGGGCTGCAGCCGCGGTTTGATGTGATTGAGGTTTATGGCGAGCCGGGCGGCAGGGCCGAGATCGTACAGATTGAGAATGCGTTTTAGCTGTCTATGGGACGGGCAGAAGGAGGAGTTGCCTTGGGCCTGCAATATTTTGATCTGCACTGTGACACCTTTTATGAATGCTATGAAATGCGTAAGTGCCTGCGGGAAAATGATTTGATGATCGACCGGACCAAGGTGTCCGGCTTTGCGGATTATATCCAGTTTTTCGCACTGTTCTGCGGGGCACGGCCGCCGGAGCCGATTCCGGGACGGCGGTCGCTGTTGGATCTGCCCGAGGAGGCGCGGCTGGACGCTATGCTGCAGACTGCGCAGGAACAGTTTTTGCAAAATCGCGATTGGCTTTATTTGTGCCGCTGCGCGGAGGATTTGCAGAGCCCCGAGCGGCGGGGACGGGCGGCGGCTTTCCTATCGATTGAAGGGGCTGAGCTGCTTTGCACCGAGGCGCACATCCGGCGCGCCTGGGAGGCGGGCGTGCGTATGGTGACGCTGAGTTGGAATTACCGTAATCAGTACGCCTGCGGCGCGGCGGCCGGCAATGGCGTAGGGCTGACCGGGCGCGGAAAATGGCTGGTGCGGGAACTGGTACGGATGGGGATCCTCCTCGATGTTTCGCATTTGTCAGACGCGGGCTTTTGGGAAGTCTGCGTTGAGACGGAGGCCCCTTTTGCGGCGACGCATTCTAACAGCCGTGCGGTGTGTCCGCACCAGCGGAACTTGACCGACCTGCAGTTTCAGGAAATTTTACGGCGGGGCGGGCTGGTAGGCATCAATCTGTACGGCGGGTTCCTGCGGGAGGACGGCAGGCCGCCCGCGCTTGCCGATGCGGTGCGGCATATTGAGCACTTTTGCGCGCTGGGCGGACGGGATATCTTGGCGCTGGGCGCAGATTTTGACGGATGTGATCTGCTGCCGCAGGAGATCCGTACGGCGGCGGATATGGAGCGCCTTGCAGAGGCGCTGCTGCGGCTGAATTATCCGCAGAGTACGGTGGACGGTTTGTTTTATAAAAATGCGGTTCATTTTATTCATCGAATGCTTTGAGAAAAGGCTGAAGCCAGGACCTATCCCGCCCAAACATACAGATGTGCAGCCTTCTGGGCGTCCGGGAGGCAGCGTCTTTGGCGTTTCCCGCGCAGGGGCGAAAACAGGGGCTGCAGCGAATCAAAACGATCGCAGTAAATGGAGGAAAAAAGAATGGAATATGTTTCGACACGAAATAAAGGAAAAAAAGTCTCATCTGCCTATGCAATTGCAACGGGCATTGCGCCGGATGGCGGCCTGTACTGCCCCACCCATTTTCCGGAGCTGACTCCCAAAGACTGGGATGCGCTGCTTGCGGCCGATTATAAAGGGCGCGTCGCTTTGGTTTTGGGCAAGTTTTTGACCGATTTTTCGGCGGAAGAGCTCAAAAATTTCACCGAAAAGGCTTATGCAGATGAGCGTTGGGGCGGCCCTGATACCGCGCCGGTGGTGTCGCTGGCCGGCGGCAAACATATCCTTGAACTGTGGCACGGTCCGACCTGTGCCTTTAAGGATATGGCGCTGCAGATGCTGCCGCACCTGCTGACCGCCTCGCTGAAAAAGATCGGCGAGACGCGTACGGCCTGCATCCTGGTTGCAACCTCGGGCGATACCGGTACGGCGGCGCTGAACGGGTTTGCCGATGTGCCGGGTACAAAAATTATGGTGTATTATCCGGTGCACGGCGTTTCCCCCATGCAGAAGCTGCAAATGGTGACCCAACCGGGCCGGAATGTCTCAGTTTGTGCGGTCAACGGCAATTTTGACGACGCACAGTCTGCGCTGAAACGCATCTTCACCGATTCGGAGACTGTTGAGGGGCTGTCCGCGCAGGGGATGATGCTCTCTTCGGCAAATTCTATCAACTGGGGCCGGCTTGCGCCGCAGATTGCGTACTATATTTCGGCGTATTGTGACCTTTCGGCCCGTGGAATGGTTGAATTCGGCAATCCGGTCAATATCTGTGTGCCGACGGGCAATTTTGGGAATATCCTTGCCGCCTATATCGCCAAGCAGATGGGGCTGCCGGTGAATAAGCTGATTTGTGCTTCTAACCGCAATCACGTGCTGACCGACTTTTTGAAGCAGGGCGGTACGTATGATCGGAACCGGCCGTTCTTTACGACTGCGTCGCCTTCAATGGATATTTTGATTTCCTCCAATTTGGAACGTTTACTTTATTATATTTCTGGGCAGAATGATGAAGCTGTACGGGATTTGATGGCGCAATTGGCGGAAAATGGAAGATATACGGTCGATGCGGACATGCAGGCTGCACTGGCTGCACTGTTTGACGCGGGCTACTGCGACGATGCGCAGACCGGGGAGACCATCCGCAGCCTGTATGAGAACGAAAAGTATCTCTGCGATACCCATACCGCGGTTGCGGTCAGGGTCTATGAGGAATACCGCGCCCGCACCGGCGACGTGACCCCGACGGTCATTGCATCGACGGCCAGCCCCTTCAAATTCTGCAAATCGGTTGCCGAGGCGCTGGGCGGTAGGGTCGAGCGTGAGGATGTCAGCCAACTCGACGTGCTGAGCGGCCTCACCGGCCAGCAGCCGCCTGCGCCGCTTGCCGCGCTGCGCGGCAGACAGCCACGGTTTGACCGGGTTGTTGAAAAAGAGGATATCCTGTCCACAACCAGTCTGTTGGCGGAGCTGTAAGGCTGTGGCGCTTTATACGATTGCGGATCTTCACCTGGCATGCGGCGTGGAAAAGCCGATGGACGTCTTCGGCGGGCGCTGGCAGGGCTATATGGAAAAGCTGGAAAAGAACTGGCGCGCCTGCATTGCCGGGGACGACATGGTCGTGGTAGGCGGGGATATCTGCTGGGGAATGAATCTGGAACAGTCAAAGGCGGATTTTGCTTTTCTGGACCGGCTTCCCGGACATAAAATCCTGCTCAAAGGCAACCATGACCTGTGGTGGGACACTGCCAAAAAAATGAAGGCGTTTGTGCGGGAACAGGGGTTTCAAAGCATTGAATTTCTGCATAACAACTGCTTTTTTTATAAGGATATTGCCATTTGTGGTACGCGCGGCTGGTTTTATGAAGAGGATTTTAAAGAGGGGCACGACGAGAAAATCTTTCGCCGGGAGCTGGGCCGGCTGGAAACGTCGCTGCGGCTTGGACAGGCGGCCGGTCCCCGGGAGATCTTATGCTTTCTGCATTATCCGCCGGTCTATGCCAGCTTCCGCTGCGGCGAGATCATCGAGCTGCTGCAGCGCTACGGCGTGCGCCGCTGCGTTTACGGGCATCTGCATTCGGAGAGCCGCCGCTGGGCGGTTGAGGGCGTGCAGGAGGGCATCCGGTTCCTGCTGGTTTCGGGGGATCATATAGACTTTATGCCGCTGCGGCTTGCAGAGTAAACTGCCGGCCAAATTGCATGCGCCGCAGAAAAAAAAGAAGGAAATCGAAAAAAAAGAGTAGCTTTTTTGCAGGTAATCTGGTAGAATAAATTG
>CANPPM010000030.1 GCA_947575935.1 uncultured Butyricicoccus sp.
CGCCAGACTTTTTAACCGTTTCTTTTTTCTGGCTGGTGCCGTGCGGGATAGCGACGCCAAGGCCCATATAGGTCGTGACCAGCTTCTCACGCTCAATCATTGCGTCGGCATAATCGGGCTCTACATACCCAAGCTTTGCCAGCAGGGAACCCGCCGCGCGGATGGCCTCTTCCTTGCTGACAGAGGGCAGGCCGGTTTGGATGCCTTCGCGCAGCAGTACGCCGTTCATGGCGCTGGCAGCCGGCTGCGCAGGGGCGTCTGTTCCGGCAGCCGGAGATGCGGCGGGTGCTGGCGCGCTGCTGTCCGCAAGCGAGGCATAGAGCCGGTCAAGGTTGGGATCCGCAAGGAAATTATCGATTGTCACCAGCGTCACCTGCGGTGCGCAGGCGCGGGCACGGTCGGCGAGCACACGCTGGCATACGACGACATCCGCGTCTGCGGGAATATTGTCTACGCTTGAATTGGTGACTGTCAGATCAGGACGGGCCGCTTTGATGCGGTTGCGGAACTTGGTCGCGCCCATTGCGCTGGAGCCCATGCCCGCGTCACAGGAGAACACGACTTTCCGGACGGCTGCGCCGCTGACTGCAGGGGCGGCGCCGGACGGGGCTGGCATGCCCTTTGCCTCGGCCTTCATAGACTGCATCTGGCTGGTGGCCTCTTCCAGGTTTTTGGCCCGACTCATCTTGACGATGGGGGAAGCGATGACAAAGGATACGCCTGCCGCCAGGGCGATGCCGAGCAGGGAGAGCAGCATGGAGTCGCGTGGGGTCATCATCATAAAGGCAATGATCGAGCCGGGGGCTGCCGGGCCGTTCAGACCCGCGCCAAACAGGCTGAAGAACAGGATTGCGGCGGCGTTGCCGACGATCGGGGCCACAATCACTGCCGGATTCATGAGGATATACGGGAAATAGATTTCATGGATGCCGCCGAGCAGGTGGATAATCACCGCGCCGGGGGCTGACTGGCGGGCTGTGTCGTCCTTGCTGAAAAACATATAGGCGAGCAGGACGCCCAGACCGGGGCCAGGGTTGGTTTCCAGCATATACATGATAGAACGGCCCATCTGCTGGACTTGCTCTGCGCCGATCGGTGTAAAGACACCGTGGTTGATCGCGTTGTTGAGGAACAGTACCTTAGCAGGCTCGAGGAAGACCGACACCAGTGGCAGCAGGCTGTGCGAGATCAGGAAAGCCACGCCTGCGGACAGCACCGCAAGGATCGACTGCATGCCCGGCCCAATTGCATAGTAGCCTAAAATCGCCAGGAGCATGCCAAAGATTCCGACGGAGAAATTGTTGATCAGCATCTCGAAGCCTACCGGCATGCGGCCTTCCATTGCCGCGTCGAATTTTTTAATCAGCCAGCCGGCCAGCGGGCCCATCACCATGGCGCCCATCAGCATAGACTGCCCTTCGACGCCGCCGACACCTGCGATACAGCCCATGACTGCGATGGCACCCATAACGCGCCCGCGGTCGCCGCCGACCATTTTGCCGCCCTGGGCCGCGATCAGGATCGGGAGCAGATAGGTGAGCATATAGGGATGGATGGATGCAAGCTTCGCGTTCGGGAACCAACCGACGTCAATGAATAGCGCCGTGATGAAGCCCCATGCGATGAACGCACCGATGTTCGGCATCACCATGCCGCTGAGGAATTTGCCGAAGCGTGACAACGTATTTTTCATAATTTTGCACTCCTTACTACCTCACACAGTTTCTTCTTTTCCGGCATCGGCCGAAGCATGGCCCGGCCCTGAGAAAACATGGTGGTTCTGCTGCGGGGCGGGGATGGAACGGCGCTTCCGTTTCGTTGTCTTTATTTTACAGCCTGTGCAGCGCCGCCGCAAGTGTTTCCTCTGGGACGGCTGGCATCAGGGGATGGTGACAAACGATTGTTTTCAGCAGAATATGCAAAATGGAGTGCCATGCTTAGGCGTTTTGACGAATTTGCCGCAGGGGGCAGCTTGCTTTTGCCGCAGCTGGCGCCATCTGTTGGTGACAGCCGCTCGGGAAGTTGCGTACGGTATGGAAAAGCGCCCCCTCGGCAACGAAAGGGGCGCTGTGCTACCGCATGCGCAGCGCGCCGCAGAGGATGCATACGAGAAGGCTTGCGAACGCACACAACGACGCTCGCTTCCCTTGAAGACGCATGTGCGCAAGCGTCTCCTCCCCGGCTTCCCCGCGCGCGATCCGCCCGCTCAGCATGCCGCAGCGTAGCTGACAGAACAGGGTCAGCACGGCGAAGAGTACGAAAAGAGCCAGCGTACCGGCCTGCAGCTGTTTCCACATCATATTATTGCATAATGTTCAGCACAATAGCCAGAACTACAAAAATGACCGCGACCGCAATGGTGAGTTTGTTGAGCATTGCATCCATGCCCTTGGCCTTGCCGGAACCGAAAAAGGTCTCGGCGCCGCCCGAAATAGTGCCGCTCATGCCCTGCCGTGCGCCACTCTGCATCAGAATGGTAAAGGTCAGGAAAAGGCTTGCGAGGATCATGATCACTGCAAGCACGGTTTGTGTTGTCGTCATGGTTTGCTTTCCTCCCTGGTTTTTGTTTGTTGTTTTGTCTCTGCTGGAAAACCGTTAAAGGCCTGCTTCCCACTGGAAGAAACAGCGGGGGATTTCCCCGGCAGGCGGAGCGCAATCTCACGGGAATGCTTTGCAGGATTCCGAAAAATTGGCAAGGCATGGGGAGCCCCCAGGGCGTTTCCCTCTGAAGGGAAGCGGGTGCTGAGACGCCCGGCCGTCAGAGCTTGTCCGATGCCGGGCATGCTGTCAATCATAAAACACGCGTCGTTTTTCCGGCGGAAAAGGGAATAATCACGTGTTTTTCATCATAACACACTTCACACCAAAAGGCAAGTGGTTTCACAAAAAATGCACAGCCGGCAACAGAATTTCGTGCGGAGTGGCGGCCTTATGGATTTCCACTTGATAATTCCCGGCAAACCGTCTATACTAAAAAACAGAAATGCCCAACGGAGGAATGGATATGAAGCATGGATGGATCAAGGTCACGGCGGCGACCCCTTCGCTGCGTGTGGCGGATACAGAATATAATGCGGCGGAGATGATTGCAATGGCACGCTGCGCAGCAGCGGAGGGCAGCGCGCTCTGCGTGTTCCCCGAGCTTTGCCTGACTGCCTATACCTGCGGCGACTTGTTCCAGCAGCAGGCGCTGCTGGACGGCGCGCTTGCCGCGTTGGAGGCGGTTCGGGACGGCACTTGTGCGCTGGATATGCTGGTGGTCGTTGGGCTGCCGCTGCGTGATGGGGCGGCGCTGTACAACTGTGCGGCGGTGCTGTGCCGCGGCAGGGTATTGGGCGTCATTCCCAAACAGCAGATTCCTAATTACGCAGAGTTTTATGAGGCGAGACATTTTACAACGGGTATAGGTCAACCGCATCGGACGCTGCTGTTGTTCGGGCAAGAGGTCCCGTTTGGCGTCGACCTGCTGTTTGCCTGCCGCCAGCTGCCTGATTTTGTATTAGGGGTCGAACTTTGTGAAGACCTTTGGACGGCCAACCCGCCTTCCGGCCTGTTGGCCGAGTCGGGCGCGACGGTCATTGCAAACCTTTCGGCTTCCGATGAGCTGATCGGCAAAGCGTCCTACCGGCGGGAGTTGGTCAAGGGGCAGTCCGGCCGTCTGCTGTGCGGTTATGTTTATGCAGATGCAGGGGTTGGGGAGTCTACGCAGGATCTGGTCTTTGCAGGTCACGACCTGATTGCCGAGAATGGGTCGATCCTTGCGGAATCCAACCGGTTTGAAAATGGGATGATTTCTTCAGAATTTGATTTGGAGCGTTTGGCGCACGACCGCCGCAGGAGCAATACCTTTGGTGCTGCCGGGAGGGAGATGCTGCGCGTCCCCTTTGATTTGACCTTGCGTGAGACTGCGCTGACGCGCTGGATCCCGCGCACCCCCTTTGTGCCTGAGGGAGAGGCGCGCCTGGCTTCGCGCTGCGACGAGATTATACGTCTGCAGGCGGCCGGTTTGGCTTCCAGGCTGCGCCATACGCGGGCAAAGACGGCGGTGATCGGCCTTTCCGGCGGGCTGGATTCGACATTGGCGCTGATTGTGACGGTGCATGCCTTTGACCGCCTCGGGCTGGACCGCAGTGGGATTCTTGCAGTGACCATGCCTTGCTTTGGCACAACGGCGCGCACCAAATCCAATGCGCTTCGTCTGGCGGAGGAATATGGTGCAAGTATCCGTACCATCGAGATTGGGGAGGCGGTGCGGCAGCATTTTGCCGACATTGGGCAGCCGATGGAGCGGCAGGATGTGACCTTTGAGAATGCGCAGGCGCGTATGCGGACGTTGGTGCTGATGGATCTGGCCAATCAGTGCGGCGGGCTGGTGATCGGCACGGGCGATTTATCAGAGCTGGCGCTGGGCTGGGCAACTTATAACGGGGACCATATGAGCATGTACGGCGTCAATGCGTCGATTCCCAAGACGCTGGTACGGGATCTGACGGCCTATGAGGCGGGCCGGTCGGGGCCGGCCCTTTCCGCGATTCTGCGGGACATTCTGGATACGCCGGTTTCGCCGGAGCTGCTTCCGCCCAAGGATGGGGAAATTTCGCAGAAGACCGAAGAACTGGTCGGCCCTTACGAGCTGCACGATTTTTATTTGTATTATATGTTGCGTTTTGGTTTCCGCCCGGAAAAAATATTCCGTCTTGCTAAACATGCCTGGGGGGAAATCTACGAAGATGCGGTGATCAAAAAGTGGCTGGTTATCTTTCTGCGCCGCTTTTTCACCCAGCAGTTTAAGCGCTCCTGTCTTCCGGACGGCCCTAAGGTAGGGACGGTTTCGCTGTCCCCGCGCGGGGATTGGCGCATGCCCTCGGATGCCTGCCCGGAGCTATGGCTCCGGGAGGCGGAAGCGCTGTAAGATCTGCCCCGAAACCGTCGGGATGGCGGAAAGGTTTAAGGCGCTCCCCGCGTTTTGGGCGTATGCATCGGCGGATGGGGCGCGGTCTGCCTTGGCGGCTATCATGGACGGCGTGACGGGATCCTTGGGATCAAGCAGTGAAGCGACGCCTTTCATGGAGCGGTGGAGGATTCCGGCGCGTACACGGGAAAAGCGTCTGCTGTTGATGGACAACCAGGGCGCAGATATGGTAAAACCGCCGTTAAAAAAGAACGCGCGCCTCTTTTTTGACAGGATAAAAGGCTGCCCGGTTCTCCGGGCAGCCTTTTTGGGATCATGAGACATGGTAGGTGTATGATGCGGCATTATCAAAAGTAATTTCTGACAGCACGGCTTCCGTGGTGATTTCAGCTTCGTTTACCCATTGGTTCAGTAGGCTGTCCATATCCATGCCAGTCAACGCGGTCACAATGCTGCTGTAGACTGCAGGGCGATCTTCTGCGCGCAGCGGCAGACGTTGGATAATATGCCAGCCATAATCGCTTTGAACCGGCGCAGAGATTGTGTTTTCGGCGAGTGCCTTTGTCGCATCCTGGAATTCAGCCACCATGTCGCCCTCGGTAAACTGATAACCGTCCGGGTTGGCGCTCATCCCCGGGTCTTCGCCAAATTCCTGAATGAGTGTGTCAAAATCTTCACCGGCAACCGCGCGCTGATAAACGGACTGCGCTTTGCGCTCGATTTCGGCAAGCGCAGCCTCGTCGGTGAGCGGCTGGTTGTTTTCATCACGCGTAGAGATCAGGATATGCTTTGCACGCATATAGTTTTCCTGAAAATAGGATTCAATTTCGGCGTCATCTGGGGCCATTGCGCCGCCTTCACCGAAGTAATATTCCTCCAACTGTTCTTGCATCAGGAAATAGCGGGATACTTGGTCGAACAAGCTGTCGGTAAAACCCATTTCCTTCATAGATGGATCCATTTCCCCGATGCGGCTGAGATCTTCATCCGTCAGCGTCAGGCCCGCCGCATCAAACTGGTCGGGGACCAGGTAAAGCGCCGCGGTCTGGTTCTGTGCGATTTCGCCGAGCTGCGATTTGTAGGAGTCCCCCAATTCGCTGTCCCAAAGGTCGGTGACGCCGTATTGGTACATCATATTTTCGATGCTTGCCTTGCCGTAGAGATAGTTTGCGGCATAGACCCCCACCTCGACTTCATGCCCGTTAACCGTCATCGCCAGTTGGGTGGCGGTGTCGTTTGTCTTGCTGCCGCATGCGGTCAGTGCAAGCAGCAGCGTGCCTGCCAAAATAGCCGCGGTCAGGCGGCGAATGGAACGTATCATCATGATTATTCTCCCGTCTTTCAAATTCCGGATATGCCTGCTTTCCTCAAAGCCCGATTCGCAGTTGGGAGCAAACAGCAGGGATCGCGTGCTGTGACAGCCGCTTGTTTTGCTAGTACTGGACGCTGATCCCAGGCTCCTGAGATGCTGCGTGCCGTCGCTGTGCCTGCGGGTGGCGCGGGGGCTGTTTCAAGCCGGTAAGCATAATATATTGTATTATAGCACAGGGGAAGCGAAGAGTAAAGGCAAGAATTTTGGGAGTTTGCGTTTGATTAGGGCGGTTGAGGGCCGGGGGAAGGGGCGGGATTTCCGGAAGATAGAATAGCGCGGCGGACGTTTGGGCTGCGTGTGGCGGGGCTATTGGGGGGCCGCTTCCAGGTATGTCTGTACCGCACGGACTGCCGCGGCGCCGTCTGCCGCGGCGGTCACAACCTGTCGGACCAGCTTGCACCGGAGGTCGCCTGCAGCGAATAGGCCGGGCCGTGCGGTACGGCAGTCTTCGCCGGCCTGAACGCAGCCGTCGCTGCCGACTACGCCCAGCGGTTTTAGATAATGGGTTTCCGGCTGCATGCCGACCGCGACAAAGACGCCGTCCAGCGGCAGCAGCTCCTCGCGTCCGCTGATGGTTTCCCGCAGGCGTACGCCGGAGACGCCTGCACGATCCCCCAGAATTTCGGTGACGACAGTGTTCCAGCGCATGGATA
The DNA here is from genome assembly GCA_947575935.1 of uncultured Butyricicoccus sp. GTDB lineage: Bacteria > Bacillota > Clostridia > Oscillospirales > Butyricicoccaceae > QXXE01. Next base: position 6,938 of record CANPPM010000030.1, read on the forward strand.
CGTTTCCAAGATTGAGGAGTCGGACAGCCTGCGCCTTTTGCGCGCGAAGGCTGTCCCTACGATGGATTAGGAGAACCTCCCGCGCCTGGCGGGACAGCAGATAGGCTTCTTCCGCTGCCGTATCTCCGCCGCCGATGACGCAAACTCGTTTGCCGCGGAAGAATGCGCCGTCACACATTGCGCAGTACGAAACGCCGCGGCCGCGCAGTTCCTCCTCTCCGGGTACGCCAAGCGGCCGTGGGGCTGCGCCGGTTGCGGCGATGACAGAACGCGCCGTCAAGCATTCGCCATTGGCCAGTAGAATCTGCTTGTGCGCGCCACAATCTTCAATGCGGATAACTTCCCCCTCGTGCAGGACTGCGCCCAGCTGTTCCGCGTGCTTGCGGAGACATTCGGCAAGCGCCAACCCTTGTAAACCGGGCAGCCCTGGATAGTTGTCTACCGTGCCGGTCGTTGTAATCTGCCCTCCGACGGCCCCCTTTTCCAATATGATTGCGTTGAGCTGTGCGCGTACTGCGTATATGGCCGCTGCCAATCCGGCTGGCCCTGCACCGATAATGACTAAGTCGAGCATTTGTATGGTCCTCCTGCATTGAGCTGGTGTATGAAACATATGCCTGGCCGCCGGAAACCCACGAATGGTACCTATTTTCTGCCGGGAGGGGATGGGGCGCCGGAGCGGTGCAGGCGTGCTTCTTACAGTATGGACAGGGATTCTGTATTTTAAAACCTGCTTCGGAACAGCTGGCGAGATGGGGCGGCGGAGGATTGCCGGACTGTGCTGATCTGTCGTAAGGACAACAGATAAAAACATGCCCCCTGGCTGCAGCCAGGGGGCGTTGTGTTGCAAATTTTTTTAGAAGCGCATGGGGGTAAGCTTGCAATAATCCTCAATGCTGCCGCCGCTGCGGAAGCATTCGATGATCGAGCGGCCGAGCGGATCCAGCTCATCGGTATAGAACTTTTCAAGTTCCTGCTCGAAGAAATCGTTCAGGATCTTTGCACCGATATCATAGCCATCCTCGCCAAGACGGTCCTGGGTCTCGGGACGAAGGAACTTGGAGCGGATATCCTGCCCGTCCATCTTCATCTCACGCAGGGAATAACCGAGCAGCGAGCAGCGGGCAGGGATCAGTTTTTCCTTCTTGACAGTGCCATTGTGGCGTGCCAGGAATTCACGGGAAATCCATTCTGCCGCAAAGCCGACCTGGTAGATGCCAATGTGCTGGTTGGGGATCAGCACATAGCGGGTACGCGGGCTATTGACGATCTGCTGAAGCAGCAAATTGGCCTGCTTAACGCGCTCGCCGGTGGCAAACGGCCAATAGGAGCCAACGCCCTCGGAAACCATTGCCGTGCCGCCGTCCACGATCGAGGGATTCTTGTGGCCGCGCGGTGCGACCAGACGCCACAGCCATGCCAGAGAGGGCGGGATGAAATGTAGCAGGCCCATAATGCCGTAGGTCGGATTTTCACGCGAAGAGGGAGGCATGCGGGTACCGAAGGAACGCACGTCAACCTCGACCGGTTCGGTAATGATATGCGGGACCTTCTCGCGCGGTACGATAGCGCGCGGATTGGGGCAGGGCTTGCCTGTAGAATCGGGAGTATGTTCCCAAATTAGCGAGGTCGCGCCGACCACGCCCTGGATATTGAAGAAGCAAAGCGGCTCGTCCGGTTCCGTGCAGATGCGTTCGTATACCGGGTCGCAGCCATAATGGGTGACACCGTCCATACGCAGGAACCAGCCATGTTCGCCGTCCACAATGCAAAGCTTGCCGTTGTCGCCCTGGATAGAGGGATAACAAGTTGCCATATCGTCACAGATCGGCTCAATGGTGCAGGTCTTGCCCAAATTCAGGATGGTCTTCTCACCTGTAATCGTATGGGTGGCCAGAAGGACACGGTCGTCTTCCATGCGCGCGACATCCTGCAGCATTTCGCTCTTGCCGCCGCCGGAAGCGCCCTCGTGCATGATAACGATATCGTTGTCATATTGGGTGGTAATACGTGCTGCGGATGCATGCGCGGTGACCCAGCCTTCCTGTTCGCCGATATCGAGGAGGACCGAATAAACGCCTTTTTTCGCCGACGGGCCGGGATACAGGTTGTAGGAAAAGACCTCGTGGCAGTCATCCAGACGATTGTGTACACAGACCTGGCGGCCGCTGAAATGGGTATGGCGGAACGGGGGCGCGACATAGATAATTGCGCGGGGCTTGTACCCCTCGGTGTCTTCCGCCGAGACAAATCCCTGCAGCTGCGCCAGTGCAAATGCAAAGAATGCGGCATTGCGCGGGCAGACCAGCATAGATTTGTAGCCATAGATATTGCCGCCCGAATTGAACGGCATAATAATCAGCTCCTGGGTTTTGAGCCATTCCATGGTTTCCTTGCGGACATCGTCAAAATCGTAGCCGTAAACATCCTTAAAGCGCGGTTTGTCGGTTGGCTTTTCATCGGCAATCCGCATGCAGTCGGGATCGCGGCGGCGCATGTAGTCCTCCGCATAGTTGACGCAGACGCCATTTTTTGCGCGGACAACGGTCGCCTCGGTGATCTCGCCCTTGCCGGGGACCTCGTAGACAACATCATATTTGCCAGAGCGTCCGGTCCCGAACACCATTTCATACAGCTCGGATTTGGTGGTCGGGATAAAGATGCCTTTGCACTCTTCAATCACGTCCTCAAGCTCGGGCGTCCAGGTGAATTTACGCAGTAATCGGTTCATTTAATTCAGTGACCTCCCTTTCCGGCCCGCCCGCAGTGCGTTGGCAAGCCGTAGATTCCCGGGCGGTATCCCCAACCGGCGCTTCGGAAAAGGAATTCCGCTCAATCTTCTTTCCATTATATATCATACATCGAAAGGAGGCGGTTCGTCAACAAGAATTTGTTGATTTACAGCGGAGATTTTGCGCGAAAATACAAAAGCGCCGGGCGATACCCGGCACGGCTGTCCTGTGTCTGAAGTTTATTTTGGAGCCGGTGCGGATTGGGGAAGTCAGCTCAACAATCCGCTTCTGAAAAGAGCTGTTCATAGAGGTATTCCAGAAGCTCTTCGGGCGTCGGTTGTTCCCCTTTGCAAGGGACGCGCTGCTGGCGCAGAGCAGTATCCCCCGCGCTGTGCGCCCATGCCCCGGTGATGGCGGCGCTGATTTCATCACGGACCTGTGCGACCGTGATGCCGCGCTGCTTGGCGACGGCCCGAAGAGCCTGTTCTGCGTCCATGAGAATTCCTCCTCTCTGCGTCTGTTTTAAGTGTTTTATCAACTTAACATGCATTAGATCTTTGATGTATAGTCTTATTATATAACAAATTGTTTTATAAGTCAATAAAACGTTTCGTTATATCTATACTTTTTAATATAGGAGGCGGAAGACTATGTATCAACGAATCCGTGATCTTCGTGAGGATGCAGATCTGCTGCAGAAAGATATTGCAAGGCTGCTGCATTGTTCCCAAGTTTGTTATTCCCACTATGAAACCGGAAAGCGGGATATTCCGACCGAGGTGCTGATTCAATTGTCACGGTTTTATGATACCAGCGTGGATTATCTGCTTGGTGAAACGGACACAAAGGAACCATATCCCAAAATTATACATAATAATATTGCAGGTGCGCTCAAATAGAGCTGGCGGAGCTTTTTGTCCCGTGCGGGGCGTGCATAGGGGGGAGAGGGCGGCGCTATATGTTCACCTGACAGGTGTTGTAGGAAAAAGGGTGGGGATGACCGTAAAAAGAAGTAGTTGCACTTTGTGGATGAGGTCAAATGGGCTCAAAAATAAATACATCTCCAGTTATCATAAGATGACAGGAGGTAGCAACATGGTGAATGCTGACATAATCGGAAAGGTGCTTCAGGAGGCCCGTCATGCGAAGAAGCTGTCGCAGGAGGTTTTAAGCGGGCTGGCAGGTCTTGACCGTACCCATTACAGCAAGATCGAACGAGGGTTGCGCAGTCCGACGATTGTGACATTATTTAAAATCGCCCATGCCTTGGACCTGAAGCCACATGAACTTGTGATAGAAATGGAAAAGGCTGAAGAGGAGCAGGAGCCGGAGTAATCCCGGCTTTTTTGCTGTTGACCGAATCTGATTTGGTATCATCTCTCTCTATTGTAAATGGATGTCCACCTGTTGTCAATAAGAATTTTTTTAGACAGCACCTGTTAAAATGAAAGCGATCATCATTTGCAGGGAGGATTTGCAGGATGCCAAATGGAATACATCGGAATCCGCAGTATGCACTGCGCATCCCGGAAGCGACGATGGACAAACTGAAATATATTGCCGGTCACAATGGGCGTTCCGCCAATAAGGAGATTGAGCAGCTGATCTTGGCGCACATTTCAGATTACGAGACGCGGCATGGCGAGATTATTTTGACGCCAGAGGATTATGCATTTATTCGGAAACGAACGTAGCTATTCCGCGGCATAGATAAAAGCGCTCCTTTCCAAAGCTTTCGCCTGCTGGAAAGGAGCGCTTTATTGCTCAGAAATTGAGGCAACAGGAATTATTTTGCATCAACTTCAGCCATGTGCTCGATGAGCATCAGCAGCTTGTTAGAATAGCCCCATTCGTTGTCGTACCAGGAAACGACCTTAACGAAAGTATCGGTCAGCTGAATGCCGGCCTTGGCGTCGAAGATGGAGGTGCGCTCGTCGCCCAGGAAATCGGAAGAAACTACGTCTTCGTCGGTGTAGCCCAGAACGCCCTTCAAGCCGCCCTCGGACAGCGGCTTCTCAGAAGCTGCCTTCATTGCGGCGCAGATATCCTCATATTTCGCGGGCTTCGCGAGGTTGCAGGTCAGGTCGACAACCGAAACGTCCAGGGTCGGTACGCGCATGGACATGCCGGTCAGTTTGCCGTTCAGCTTGGGATATACCTTGCCAACAGCCTTTGCAGCGCCGGTAGAAGAGGGGATAATATTGCCAGTTGCCGCACGACCGCCGCGCCAGTCCTTCTTAGACGGTCCGTCAACGACCTTTTGGGTGCCGGTTGCAGAGTGGACTGTCGTCATCAGGCCCTCGGTGATGCCGAATGCCTCGTCCAGAACCTTGGCGATCGGAGCCAGGCAGTTGGTGGTGCAGGAAGCGTTGGAAACAAAGGTCATATCCTTGGTGTACGCATCTTGGTTGACGCCCATTACAAACATCGGGGTGTCATCCTTAGAGGGGGCGGACATAATGACCTTTTTAGCGCCGCCGTCAATGTGGGCCTGCGCCTTGTCCTTGGTCAGGAATACGCCGGTAGACTCGACAACGTAATCTGCGCCAACCTTGCCCCACGGAATGTTCTTGGGATCCATTTCGGCGTAGAAAAGAACCTTTTTGCCGTCGACAGTGATAGAGGTGTCGTCATACTCAATGGTGCCCTCATAACGGCCGTGCATGGTGTCATACTTCAGCATGTATGCCATGTAATCGGGGGTCATGAAAGGATCGTTAACCGCTACGAATTCGATGTTCGGGTTGGACAGGCCGGCGCGGAATACCATGCGGCCGATGCGGCCAAAACCATTGATGCCTACTTTAATAGCCATAATTTGTTTGCCTCCTAATATTTTCTGCTTTCTTTGGATAAATGCCTTACCATAACAATTATACCCACATTCCTGAAAAATCGCAAGGACGGCAGATGGGCAAAAATGCTCAAAATTATGATAGAAATTGAAGAATTTTCTTTGCAACCTATACAGAACATGTGATATAATATGGTTTAGGCAGTGATAGTGGTATATAAATTACAAAATCTGCCGGAAATTATGGTATTTTATGGCGGCAGCGGCGAGGCTGTGTAAAGGTGAATGTATATGAATGATTTGTTTCGGGGGGCAGACATAGCGGCGCTTGACGCTGCATTGAGGCTGCTTGGGGGTGAGAACCGGGCGATGGTCCGGATTTCCCTGGAAGGACGGATCCTAACTTTGACGCCGGCTGCTGCCGGGCTGCTCGGCAGTGCGCCGCTGCAGCCGGTTTATGAGCTGTTGAGTCCGCAGCACCGGCGTCAGCTGCAGGAAGCGGTGGAGCAGCAGACGCAGTGCTGCTTTTTCGAGTGCTTCCATGGCTGCTACTGCGATGTAACAGCCGAGCCGACTGGAGAGGGTGCGCTGCTGCTGATCGAGCCGCGGGAGAAACAGACATTGCTGGATGAAAAACTGCAATACGATATTCGAAACAGCCTGCAGGGTATTATTAGTGCATCCTATACGGTCAAAACGGAACGGCCGCAGGTATATGAGGAAATCCGGAATCGAATGCTTCAGATTGAACGGGTGCTTGATCATGTGGAGCTGCTGCAGCGATCGGCCGATTTGCAGGCGCAGCCGCGCTTTATAATGAATGACCTTGCGCTGTTGTGCCGCCGTGCAGCGTCTGCATTTATGGAACAGGGCGGACCGGCGGTCGAGGTGCGCGCCCCTCAGAAAATGCCGGCCGTTTTTGATGCCGTTTTAATGATGCGCGCTCTTCTCAATTTGCTGACCAATGCAGCGCATGCGACACAGCTGTGGGTCAGTGCGTCTCATCAGGAAGGGGGCGGTGCAGGGAACGGCGGTGTATTCTTATTATCTGTTGAGGATAACGGGGAAGGGGTTCCGCCGGAGGAATTGCAGGAGCTTTATTGCAGTTGGCGGGAGATGGTCAATTTTCGGAAAAATTTTGTTGTGAATGGGCGGGAGAAACGTCCTGGCACCGGACTGCCAATCGTTTCGCTGATCGCTGAATACCATTATGGTCGTTTGTTATTCGAGGCGCGCCCGGGCGGAGGCGCCCGTTTTTGCCTCAGCTTTCCAGATGGTCTGCTTCCGGATACGTTTGAGCTGGAGTGCCGCCGTGAACCGGATGATACACATATTATAAAGAGCGAGCTTTCCGTTTTGGGGGAGGAGGCGCGGGTCGGCCGTGACAGCAGGCCGAATATCGGATAGGCGAT
>CANPPM010000031.1 GCA_947575935.1 uncultured Butyricicoccus sp.
CCTGGTGCCGCGGCACCAGGCGCCTATTTTGGTGGGCTGTGGTTCAGCTGTTAGAGTAGGCCATAGTGTTCAAGGACGACCTTTACGCCGAGCAGGATCAGGATCATGCCGCCAAAGATCCCTGCCTTTTCGGCGTGCCGTTGCCCAAACACCGCCCCAAGCCGGACCCCTGCGGCCGAAATTACAAAGGTGACTGCACCGATGATGCAGACCGCCGGGAGGATTTCGGTTTCCAGTGCGGCAAAGGTCACGCCGACTGCCAGCGCGTCAATGGCTGTCGCTGCTGCCAGTACAAGCATGGCCCGGGGGGCGAAGGAAGCGCCGACAGACTCCGCACCGCCGGAAATTGCTTCGCGCACCATATTGCCGCCGACCAGCGCCAACAGGATGCACGCGATCCAGTGCGCGGCTGCGTGCACCGAACGGGCAAAGCTCATACTGAGCAGATAGCCTGCCAGCGGCATCAGCATTTGGAAACTGCCGAACCAGGCCCCGCAGCACAGCGATTGTGACACGGTGTATCGCTGCACGGCAAGGCCCTTGCTGACCGATGCTGCAAAGGCGTCCATGGAGAGCCCTATGCCTGTAAGAAAATAACCCAACGCCTGCATCCGTCTGAGACCTCCTTCGAGTGTAGCCGTCTATCGCTGTCCTGACCAAGCGTCGGCATGCCTTTGCCGTGCGGCGTTCCGCCGGTTTGCAGCGCGTCCGGTATGGCGGATCAGAAAAGGCCCAGCAGCACGATATAGACTGTAAACGATCCAAACACGCTCTAGTGTATGCGGCTTCCTTCCAGGCTATGCGCGCCTGGGGCATTGGGCCGCGGATCCTGCTGAAAACGGCGGGATACGCGGCGGCAATTAGGGGGTATGATTTTTGCGTGCAGGCGGAAAATGGCTCTTGTCAACTGCTGTCCGTGTCTGTTATAATTTACTTTACCATCCCCTTTCTGGAAGAGGGGGAATACAGTTTTTGGATATGGAAAGGAAGGAAAAAGATGCTCGTTTATTCCAGGATGCTTTCGACGGCGCTCGCGGCATCCATGCTGTTTCCGGGCACGATAGCGCCTGGGGGCATGGCGCAGCGGCGTGTCGAGAGCGCGCCCGTTCCGCTTGCGGAGCGGGTGGATGCCGACACCGGCCAGACCGGTCAGACCGGTCAGATTGAGGCGGTTCTTCGTTTGGATTTTGACCAGTCGCAGGAGATCCTGCAGAAGCGAGGCGCAAAGGCGGTTCTGACGGACAGCCGCGGCAATGAGGTAGAGACGGTTTTGCTTGGCGATTATGCAGAGCCTGACGCTGCCAGCCGTACCGAGCTGCGCCGCCGCCTCGGGAATCATGGGGTGCAGCTGATTGACCTGTTATTTGAGGATTTGGAGCCGGGCCGGTATACCCTGACGCTGTCGGGTGAGGGCTATCGGACCTTTGAACAGGAGCTTGATGTAACCGATTATTCCCAGTACATCGCGTTGGGCACAGGCGACAGGAGCTTCACGCTCGGCAACCTGACCGATGAAGGGGAGAGTCGGAATGAAGTCGATGCGAACGATCTGGCTGCGATCACCAAGGCGCTGCTTCGGGCAGAGCTGACGCCTGAGGAGGTGGAGCGGTATGATCTAAACGGCGACGGCAGTGTGGATGTCATTGATCTTGCATATGTCCACCACTGTGTCGGTATTCCGGAGGATCAGACGGCAGAGCCGGTCGGCGCCGCCCCGGTCGCGCCGCCCAGCGGTACGGTGATCCCGGCGGATGGCGATACGCAGATCAATACGGGGGATCCGTCAATTACGATCGCGGAACTGATGGACCGGGATGCTATTACCACATTGTCCCGCAGCGATGGTACGCAGATTGACTCGGATCATCCAGTTTCGGCTGAGATCGACTTTACGGACGGCGGCAGGACGGACGGCGTGGAAATGTCGGTGCTGTCAATCCTGACTTCTGATCTTGAAAATGACAGCGGCCAGAGCGGGGCGATTCGCGACGCGGTTGTTACAGTCACCTATGATGACAATGGGAGCGAAAAGGTCGAGGAGATTTCAGTCAGCAATCAGGTTCCGGAGGAGGTACGTCTGCTGGGCGGACTGCAGACCATTGTGATTCAGCTGGGTAGGCGCGTCGCGGTGAAAAAGGTGACGATTACGGTCACAAGGACTGATGATAATACTTATGCCAGTGTGGCGGCCATTGAATTTCTGCGGGATATTGTCCCGGAAAATCCGCTGTCCCCCAATGTGGCGGTGCGCAGCTTGACTGCCGAGCCGGGGAACGCGCAGGCCGTGCTGAAGTGGTCTGCGCTGCCCAATATCAGCGGCTATGAGATCCGGTACTACAAGCAAGCGGAAGGCCCGGAAAAGTCGAAAACCCTGCCGGTTGTCACCGTGACGACCGTAGAGGTCAGCGGGTTGGACAACGGGGAGCTCTATGTGTTTGAGGTGACCCCGGTTGAGCTTAACGACGCGGGGGCGATCAGCTGGCGCGGCAGCACCCGAGAGGTATCGGCGGCGCCGCAGACCACCAAGCGTCCGAACAAGGTCAATATGGTGAAGGTCAGCGCGGGCGACGGTAAGCTGGATCTTTCCTGGAAACAGGTTAAGGATGCGGAGAGCTATCTCGTGACCTACAGCACTGACCCGGATATGGCGAATCCGCAGACCATTTCGGGGATTGCCGATCCCAGGGCCAGCATCACCGGATTGGAAAATGGGACGACCTATTATCTTTATGTGGAGGCGGTCAACCGGATTGGCAAGGGGGAACGCTCCAACCTGGTCGAGGGTACGCCGCAGGCGGTCGTTTACGAAATGCCGGAGGGCATCCCAACCAAGGGCCTGTTGGACAAGGGGAAAATCAAAAGCATTCGCCTGTTGGACAGCAGCAACGTAGCCCCTGGATATGATCCGCCGTTTGATGTCAAGTATCTGATCGACGGCGATTACAAGACCCATTGGACGACGAAAAACTGGTGGAGCAACGAGCACGTCGAGGTGGAATTTACCGAGCCTGTTGGTCTGAGCGCTGCGATCTGGACGCCGCGCCTGGACGGGGAGTATGCCAAATGGCTCAGCCGTTATGCGGTTAAGGTCTGGACCGATGAGGCGCACGGCGGCTGGCAGGGCAAGCGGATCGTTCCGGATGCCGAGCATGGCGGTGACGATAGCTACGCTCTGGGCGGCAGCAGCCCCAATTGGCCCGCAGTCCGCAACAGCCCCGGAACGACAAAGTTTGCGGTGCTGCCCTTTGGCCCTCTGGAAGGCGTGACCAAGATTCAGGTAGGCGTTGAGCAAGTCGGTTATAATGCAATCAGCTTGTCCGAACTGATGTTTATGGAGTATGACCCGGCGACCGATATCCCGACCCGGATTGAGGGCCTGTTTGAGGGTCCGGCCTTTACGAGCCTGCGTCCGGGTGTGGATCAGGCGCAGATTGATGAGCTGCGGACGCTTCTGCAGGCGCAGTCGGAGTATTGCCTGTATCCGGAGGCGCATGAGGATGAGCTCCGTTTGGCGGAGGAATTGCTTAACAATGGTACGAGCAAGGGGGTTGTCCTGGAAGGGCTGCACAGCCTGACCGCTCCTGGCGGCAGCAGCCTGCAACCGCTCGGCGTCAGTGCGAACGCCGGGCAGAGCATTACCGTGTATGCCGATATCCCGGAGGGAGAAACGGTTACTTTGTATGCGACGCAGGTCAATGCGGAGGCCAGCGCCTGGAGGAGTTCGCTGGGCAGCGTGGCCAATGGGCGCACGGTTCTTACGATTCCCCAAATCTCGTCCAAACAGGGGGAGAAGGGCGGCAGCCTGTATTATACGTATTCGGGCAGCCGGCCGGAGGATATCACACTGCATATCCGCCGCGCGACGGACATTCCCACGCTGGATGTGGTGGGCCTGTCCGAGGGCGAGCGTCAGACGGCCATTGCGGCGTATCTCGACGAGGTAGCGGAATACCGCAGTACGCTGAGCAACCAGAGTGTTGATCATCCCAAGAATGTGACAGAGATCTCGACCCCGTCGGTGCTGCTGTCTATTCCGTTGACAGCGGTCCCGCGGGAGGCAGACGTGCAGCTGCTGGAAAACGATATTCTGGCGTGGGAACAGATCATGGATATCTGCAAGACCACACAGGGTATGGAGACTGCGGGCGGACAGAATACATTTGCGGTCCGGCAGAATGTACGCTGCATGCAGATGTTTGAGGGGGCGTTCATGTATGCTGCAGGCAGCCATATCGGTATCGGCGCAGGGTCGTGCACCGGCATGGTGACCGGCGCGCCTGTGACGGACGGATCGCCGGGCAGCCTGTTTGGCTGGGGCATCGCCCATGAAATCGGTCATAATATGGATAAGCTCGGCAAGGCCGAGATCACCAATAATATTTACGCGATTATGGTACAGACCTTTGACGCAGGGGATAACATCCGTACGTCGCGGCTGGAGGCCAGCGGCAAATACCCTGCCGTCTTTACCAAGACGGCGCAGCAGTACCAGGGCGCGTCTAACGATGTCTTTGTGCAGCTGGGCATGTACTGGCAGCTGCATCTGGCCTACGACGGCGGCAGCGGCGACGCGCGCGGCCCGATGGATTTCTATCACCGGTTCTTCCAGCTTTGGAAGGAGGATGCACGCTTTGGCGCGGGTTCCGCGTATACGTATGACGAAAAGGTTGCGGTAGCGGCTTCCGAGACGGCGGGCACCAACCTGACGGAATTCTTTACGCGCTGGGGGATGGAGCTTGGAGAGGCAGCCAGGGCCGAAATGTCAAAGTATCCGGAAGAGACGCGCGCCATTTGGTATCTGAACGACCAGAGCCGGCGGGAACGGCTGAAGGGGAGTCCGGGCGCGTCCGGGACCCTGACGGCGACGGCACAGCCGCAGGCCAATTCTTCGGACGTTGTCCTGACCATTGATCCAAGTGGGATATCCGGCAGTGTCCAGGGGTATGAGATCCGCCGTGAAGGCCGGTCGATCGATTTTGTGACGCCTGGGCAGTCGGGGACGTTTACCTATACCGACCGTATCGGTGCGGCGAATCACAAGGCCTTTGCATACGAGGTCGCAGCGTATGATTTGTTGGGCCAAGAGGTCTGTGCGGTAAAGACCGTACCGCCGCAGATCCGGATTGCTTATGACCATATGGTTCCGGCCGAGGCCTATGAGACCAGCGCGGAGAACGGCGTGGTTACCTTTACGGCCAAGACAGATGTAATGCAGGTTTCCGGCGTGAAGCTGGAAGGATATTCAAATGCAGATGCGGAGATCACGGTTACTGTGACCGATGCGGAGGGGAATTCTTATACTGCGCGTGAGGGGATGGTTGAGAACCAGTCTGTGGATGATAAGACCAGTTTCATCACCTATTTGCAGAACCCCAATGCGCAGGATCAGGATGACACCCGCATTTGGACCTATGATGCCAAGCGCGTCACGGTCACACTGCCGGACGGCGTTCCTGCCGAGAAGGTCGGGTTGGTCAGCTATCCGGGGGATGATGTGGCTTTCCTCGAAGGCGGCGCGACGGATTAAATCCATGATAAGTAAAGAGACACGGGCAGCGGGGAGATAAAGGATGGTTCGATTGTCATCGCGGGTACTTTCCGCGGCGCGCCGGCTTACAGCTATGTGAAGATCCGCGGGCGCTTCAGTGTGACGGATGAAAACGGTGAGGTCAGCGACGATGAGAACGCAATCGAGCGGGATGTCGACGGAGAGAGCTATGTGTTCTCGACCCTGTACGAGGGGGAAGAGATTGGCGAGATCAGCGACGGTATTTTCCTGTTCGTGCTGGATACCGAGGCAGAGGCTGGGCTGCAGAAGCCGATGGGCGAGGAAAACGTCAGCATTTGCAGCGGTGTGAATCTGCTGCCCAGCCAGATCATGGCCGAGCTGTATCGGACTGACGATCCGACCGATCCGAAGCAGCAGCGTAAAACTGCGGAAACCCTGTGGATTCACAGCCCTGGCGGCAGCGAGCTGCCCTCCCTTTCCCTGCAGAATGATGAGGTGACCGAATGAAGACCAAGAGAATTCTTTCCGCGCTGTTGGCCTCGGGCATGCTTGCGGGCATGCTCCCGGCCGCCGGGGCGGCAGCTGTCCCAACGGTGCAGTATGAAACGTTCGGCCAGTTCGCCGAGCTCTCTATCACCGGCCTGCCTGACGGCGAGCAGATCCATGCGGCCCAGTTGGAGCTGCAGCTGGATGGGCTGCACCGTTTCACCCTTTCTCCTGACCCGGAGAATGGGGAAGCGGTTACGCTGAGCAAAAGCGAGGCGGATGACGGAAGGACAACCCTGACGGTTTATATAGATTCGATTCTGCCGTTGGAGCGTGAGCAGACGCTGACGCTGGGAACGCTGCAGTTTGAGAATCCGATTCAGGGGCTTGACTTCGCGAGTACGGGCGAGCTGACGCTGCTGAATGCGCGGCTGCAGCCGGTCGTTCGTTCGTCGGTTCCGGTTCGGGCATATGAGGAGGATACCGGCGACAGCGATCATGAAACGGATAGCGATCATGAAACGGATAAGGAACAGCCAGACAAGGAGCAGTCGGACGGCGGAAGCTCGGGCGGGAGTTCTCGTCCTGGAAGTAGGCCTGACCGGCGCACCGCCAGCATCACCACAGGTGGGAATGGCTCTGTCAAGCTTTCTTCCAACAGTGCGAAAGAGGGGGACCGCGTTACGGTCACCGTCACGCCGGATGACGGCTATGTGCTCAAGAGCCTTGTGGTCTATGACAGCCACGGCAAAGCGCTTGCACTGGACGAGCTCGGCAATGGGGTTTATGCCTATATCATGCCGGACGGCAGCGTCCATGTGGAGGCAGTCTTTGTACCGGCTGCGGATGGGGCGCCTCCGCTGGCGGAAATGCGCTTTACAGATGTACCGGGGCATGAGTGGTACTACGGTGCAGTCAGCTATGTCTATCAAAAGGGTATGATGTCCGGCGTCTCGGATACCACCTTTTCCCCAGGGCTGGCAACCAACCGGGCGATGATCGTATCGATCCTATATCGCCTGGAGGGTTCGCCTGCAGCGGGGGGCAGCGCGTTCCCGGACGTTGCAGCCGGGGAATATTATACCAATGCAGTGGCATGGGCGGCGGCCAACGGCATAGTCAGCGGCTATTCCAACGGGCAGTTCCGCCCGAATGACGGAATTACACGGGAACAGCTGGCCGCAATCCTTTACCGTTATGCTCAGTTTAAGGGGTATTCACTGGCCGCGCCGGCCGCGCTGTCCGGGTTCCCGGATGCGGCGCGTGTATCCAGCTATGCGGCGGAACCGATGGGATGGGCGGTCGCGCAGGGCCTGATTTCGGGTACGAACCGCGGCACGCTGGAGCCTGCAGGCGGCGCAACGCGTGCGCAGGCGGCTTCAATCTTGATGCGCTTCTGTCAGACCCTGGCTAAGCTGCCGTAAATTTGCGTGCGCGGTGTTTTCCGGCAGGGCTTCTAGGCGCCGTTTGAAAAATGGAAATATGCACAATGGCGAGGAATTTTTTCGCCAGACAAACACAATTTTTCGCAGGAATACTGGATGTATTTCAAGAAAAATTGGGGAAGTATGGCGGAAAAGGACCGTTGTTTGGGCGTATTGATATTTTTCAAACAAGCCCTAACCGGCGCTGCGGGCTATTTTGACAGCTGCGCGTGAAGCTGCATCAACGGAAAATCGGGCGTCTGTCAAACAGGATACAGAAGAGGACGAGTGAAAGGCGATTGCTTTTTGCTCGTCTTTTTCAATGGTTTTATGCAGTTGAAGCGCGAGATTCAGGGCGGTGCATGCCCCGTTTTTCCAACATATCGTATTTGTTCGCGTCTTTCGGAAGCGCATTGTTTCTTTGCCGCTTCCGAGGGCGTTTTTCTTGTGGGCGGCAGTTGTTGTGCACAGCTGTGGATAAGTCTGTGGAAAGTGTGAATAACTTACCGTATAACTGACGTGCACTTCAATTTACGCTGTGTATATTTTTTGCAGAAATAGGATAGAAACGCATAAAAAGAGCGATATTCCATAGACTACAGGAAGAAAATGCGAGTTGTTGAAAGGAGTAGGTTCTATGAGCGAGGCTGTGAATAACCCACAGGAGATCCCGGCGCCGTCGCAGGATTCCATTGGCCAGACTGGGTCGGTCACAACGCGGACAGCCCGGGGGACGATCCATTGCATTACGATTATCGGGCAGATTGAAGGGCATATGGAGGCGCCCGCGCAGACAAAGACGACCAAATATGAGCATATTATCCCACAGATTACGGCAGTTGAGGAGGCCGAAGAGATCGATGGGCTGTTGGTGCTGATCAACACGGTCGGCGGGGATGTGGAAGCGGGATTGGCGATTGCCGAGCTGATTGCGGGTATGAAGAAACCGACCGTTAGCCTGGTGCTGGGCGGCGGGCACTCGATTGGCGTACCGCTGGCGGTTGCGGCACGGAGGAGCTTTATCGCAGCCTCGGCAGCGATGACGATCCATCCGGTACGCATGAGCGGGGTAGTCATCGCGTCGCCGACCACTTATGAATATTTTCAGTCGATTCAGGATCGAATTGTGGGGTTTGTAACCGGACATTCGGATATTTCGGGGGAACGGTTTGAGCAGCTGATGATGGCGACCGGGCAGATGTCCACCGACATCGGCACGGTGGTCGGCGGGCAGGAGGCGGTCGAGTGCGGGCTGATTGATGCGGTGGGGACGCTGCATGACGCGTTGGAAGCGCTGCATGAAATGATTACGGCGCAAAGGGGAACGCCGCAGGGCGGTGCGGCGGCCGAATAAGCGCGCCGCCCAGCCTTTTGCGGGGACTGGAGGAAGGCGTGCAAGGCGGACGCCGGCTGAAACGATTTGTCACTATCGGATGAGGTCAAAGATAGAACAAGATTGCGTTGCAAGTGCGGTTTTTCTCTGGTAAAATGAGGTTAATAGAGGAAAATGTAAGCGCTGACGCCTGTTCCGGTGCTTTTTGTGCAGGCGCAGCCTGGCGCCCCGCATCTGCGGGGCACTGCCTTACCGCCAGGCCGCCGTCTCACAGACAACGCTGCATTTTCTCCGTGAAAAGAGAAAAAGGAGTGGTTAACATGAAGAACGCGATCCAATTCGGCGCAGGCAATATCGGCCGCGGGTTTATTGGCATGCTGCTCAGCCAGGCCGGCTACCGGGTTACCTTTGCGGATGTGAACGAGACCATTATCGACCGTCTGAAGGCCGATCAGGGCTATACCGTTCATGTCATGGATACGGAGGTCGAGGATGTGTCCATCACCAATGTCACCGGCATCCTGTCCAGCGGCGAGGAGATTGTCGGTGAGATCGCAGGGGCGGATATCCTGACGACCGCCGTGGGCCTGCGTGTGCTGGGCTTTATCGCCCCTGCCATTGCAGAGGGGATTCGCAGGCGTTGTGCGGGCGGCGTGACTGCGCCGCTGAATATCATTGCCTGTGAAAATGCGATTCGTGCAACTTCTCAGCTGAAGGAGCATGTGTATAGCGTGCTGTCCGAAGAGGAGAAAGCGTTCTGTGAGAAATACGTCGGCTTTGCCGACTGTTCGGTTGACCGTATTGTACCCCCTGTGCGGACGGAAAACCCAGTTGATGTCGTGGTTGAAAAGTATTGTGAGTGGAATGTTGAGAAAGCTTCCCTCAAGGGGGACGTTCCGGAAATCCCCGGCATGAACCTGGCGGAAAACCTGATGGCCTATATTCAGCGCAAGCTGTTTACGCTCAATACAGGGCACTGCATTACCGCCTATACCGGCGTGTTGGCGGGGTATGATACCATCGACCAGACCATTGCCGACCCCCGGATCTATGCGTTGGTCAAGGGGGCCATGACCCAGTCGGGCGACGGTCTGATCCGTAAGTTTGGTTTTGACCGGGACGCGCACTATAAGTACATTGACAAAATCATCAACCGCTTCAAAAATCCCTATCTGCGGGATGATGTCACCCGCGTCGGCCGTGAGCCGCTGCGTAAGCTTTCTGCCGATGACCGTTTGGTCAGCCCGCTGTCGACTGCGCTGTCCTTCGGCCTGCCGGTCGATCAGCTGATCTTAGGCATCGGCGCAGCCCTGCGCTATCAGAACCCTGAGGATGCGCAGAGCGTTGAACTGCAGGAGAAGATTGCTGCCAGAGGGGTTGCCGGCGCGTTCGCCGAGATCTCCGGTATGACGGATCCTGCCATCTTGGAGCAGGTCGCCGCAGCGTATGAAGCTGTGGGCGGCATGTTCGGAAAATAAACCATTCATTTCTAAAACAGCCCTGGGGCGCTTGCCGCCCCAGGGCTGTTTTGGAAAAATGGCGCATACGCCGCCGGGCGAAGTCAAAGGATGCCCTTTTAGCGCATGCCGATTTATGCACATTGCCCTTGACTAAAAATGGCGTTTGATGTACTATTAAATGGTGCAAAATAATAGAAAATACAGGGGAAGTGCCCCGGCGGCGGCTTCCACGGGAATCAGAAACGGGTAATGAACTATGAATTGTAAAGAACTGGATTTCCTGCCGGTGATTCTGGGCGGGGATATTACCACATACAGTCTCGCGCGTTCTTTTCATGAGGCGTATGGTATCCGCTCGCTGGCGGTGAGCATGATCCGCAGCCACTTGTGCGGTGACTCTGATATTATCGAGAATCTGATCGTGCCGACGATGGATACGCGGGAGACGTTCCTTGACGAGCTGATCCGGATTGGCCGGGCGCGCGCCGGCAAACAGCTGATCCTGCTGGCCTGCGGCGACTGGTATGTTCGTATGATCGTGGAAAACCGTGCGCTGCTTGAGCCGTATTACGTCATTCCCTATATCGGGGAAGCGCTGCTGAACCGGCTGGTGCTCAAGGACAGTTTTTATGAGATTTGTGAGGAGATTGGGGTCCCGTATCCAAAGACCTATGTCTACGACTGCAAAAACCCGCCGGAGACGCTTGCGCTGCCGTTTGCATTCCCGGTGATTGCCAAACCGGCTTCATCGGCGCAGTATCATTATGCGCAGTTCCCAGGGAAGAAAAAGGTGTTCCGGTTTGATACGCAAGAACAGCTGCAGGAAATGCTGGCCCGCTTGCAAGCAAGCAGCTATGATTATAAATTCCTGATTCAGGATTTCATCCCCGGGGACGATACCGGCATGCGCATTCTGACCTGCTACTGTGATCAGGGCGGGAAGGTGCGTTTTATGGCGTTTGGGCAGACGCTGCTGGAGGACAAAGGGGATATGGGCATTGGCAACCCGGTCGCTATTATCAATCGGGTGGACCGGGAGATTATGGAGCATGCTAGGCGGCTGCTGGAGCATGTAGGATACACGGGATTTGCCAATTTTGATATTAAATATGATCCGCGTGACGGCTCTTACCGCTTTTTTGAGATCAATACCCGGCTTGGGCGTTCGAATTATTATGTGACCGCCAGCGGCTTCAACGTTGTGCCGTGGATTGTGGATGATCTGCTGCGGCATAAGACATTTGCGGATGAGCCGGTGATTGCGGACAATACGGACAGCCTGTATACGGTGGTACCCAAGTCGATTCTGAAGCGCTATCTCAAGGACGGGGCGCTGCGTGCAGAGATGCTTTCGCTGTATGCGCGCGGCAAAGCAGTCAACCCGATCGCCTATCGTGCGGAAACCAGGCTCGTACGCAGGCTCTACCCGTATATATTCCTGTGGAAACAGAGGCGCAAATTCAGGGGGAAGATCTGAGGCATCCGGAGGTGAAGCGGCATGCAGTCCAAGCTTGTCGGCGTTCTGGGCGGCGTTGGCCCGATGGCGACCGTTTATTTTGAGCAGATGGTACTCGAACTGACTGAGGCCCGCTGCGACCAGGAGCATTTGAATATGCTGGTCAGCAATCATGCGACGATTCCGGACCGTACGGCCTTTATCTTGGGGGAGAGCAGGCTTTCCCCTCTGTTTGATATGGCGCAGGATGCGCAGATGCTGGCGCGGGCAGGCTGTGATTTTCTGGTTTTGCCATGCAATACGGCGCATTTTTTCCATGAGCACATCCAAAATGCGGTTTCTATTCCGCTGCTGAATATTATTGAGGAAACGGTGAAGGCGTGCGCTGCGCAGGGCGCAAAGCGGGTCGGCATCTTGGCGACGGCGGGTACGGTCAAGGCGGATACGTATGGCATTATGTGCCGCCGGTTTGGCTTGGCCTGCGTTTATCCGGACCCTGCGGCGCAGAGACAGGTTACCGCAGTCATCTATGACCGGATCAAGGCGGGGGAGCCGGTCCGCGCCAAAGAAATGACCGCGCTGTATAACTGTATGCGCGAGGAAGGGAGCGACGCGGTCGTCTTGGGCTGCACCGAGCTTTCGGTCGCGCACCGGGACTTGGAGCTGCATGCCGCGTACCCGGATGTAGTCGATTCCCTGGAGACCCTGGCCCGGCGTACGATCGAGTACGCGGGCAAACGGCTGCGCAAGCCGCAGGCCCGTTTACAGACAAACGCGATAAGGAGCTAACAAGATATGTGTGGATTTACCGGCTTTTCAACCGCTGATACCGGTTTTGATCATCAGGCCGTCATCAAGGCAATGTCGGATGCGATTGCCCACCGCGGTCCGGATTCCGAAGGGCTGTTCTCGGATGAGCGGGTTTCGCTGGGCTTCCGGCGGCTGTCCATTATTGACCTCGAAAATGGCGCACAGCCGATGTTCAACGAGGATGATTCGCTTGTTTTGTGTTTTAACGGCGAGATCTATAACCACGATGCGCTTCGTGACGAGCTGAAGGCCGCCGGGCATGTGTTCCGTAACCGCGCCGATTCCGAGGTTCTGCTGCATGGATATGAGGAATGGGGGGAAGGGCTGCTGAACCGCCTGCGCGGCATGTTTGCGTTTGTCATTTATGACCGCCGGACGGGCAGGGTGTTCGCCGCCCGGGACATCTTTGGCATCAAGCCCTTTTATTACTATCATAAGGACGGCGTATTCCTGTTTGGTTCGGAGATTAAGAGCTTCCTGCAGCACCCGCAGTTTGAAAAAGAGCTGAATGAGGAAATGCTTCCGCAGTATCTGTGCTTTGAGTACCTGCCCAATGACGAGACCTTTTTCCGGAATGTATTTAAGCTTCCGGCCGCGCACTGCCTGCTTTGGGAGGACGGTCAGCTGCAGGTCAAGCGCTACTTTTCGATCGAATACCATATTGACGATACCAAAACGCTTGCGCAGTGGTCGGAGGAGATTGCCGCGGTGTTCCGCGAATCGTGCAGGACGCATATGATCGCGGATGTCGAGGTCGGTTGTTTCCTGTCCTCGGGGGTCGATTCCAGCTATGTCACGCAGGAAATGGCGCGGGAGCTGCCGGTGAAATCCTTTTCACTGGGCTATGCGGAGGAAAAGTATTCCGAGCTGAAAAATGCACAGGAGTTGTCGCAGATCATTGCAGTTGAAAATTTCAGCCGCAGGATTACGGCAAAGGAGTTCTTTGAGGCAACGCCTGTCATACAATACCATATGGATGAACCGCTGCCCAATCCGTCGGCAGTGCCGCTGTATTTTGTCGCGCAGGAAGCGAGCAAACAGGTGATGGTCGTGCTGTCCGGGGAGGGGGCGGATGAGCTGTTTGGCGGTTACCGCTATTATCAGGAGTGTATCGATTATCAGCGGTATATGAAAGTACCGCGGCCGCTGCGGCTGCTGCTCGGGAACCTTGCAGAGCGGCTGCCGGCGTTCCATGGGCGGCGTTTCCTGATGCGCGGACGGCATCCGCTTTCGGTGCGTTATATTCGGAATAATTATGTATATGATTTCTCGGAGTGCGGCAGCATTTTGAAAAAGGAGTACCATGCCAAAACGCCTGATCAGTACACGAAGCCGGTGTTTGACCGCATCTCGGGTGCGGATGAGATCACACAG
>CANPPM010000032.1 GCA_947575935.1 uncultured Butyricicoccus sp.
TGGGGTCGAACGCGTTTTAGGGCAGCACAACGCTGTAAATATGGTTTCCCGGTTTGATCACTGCAAAATACACGCCTGTCAAATTCCGCAAACGACGTACAAACCGATTTAGAAATACTGGTCAGACCGTGCATAGAAAATCGGCCCTAGGGTTTACAGCCCAGAGCCGATTTGTCTGCAGCCTTAGGCATCCGGCAGCATACTGTCTGTTTTACTTCCCTGTAATTCCGCACGGTCAAACGAGTAGACCCTGTCGCAGAACTGACAGGTTAGCTGTGTCCGCTCCTCCTCCTCAATCAGCTTTTGCAACTCGGTACGTCCCAAGCTGACCAGCGCACGTACCACCTTTTTCCGGCTGCAGCCGCAACGATATCCTACCGGACGCTCTTCAAACAGCTCCACCTCAAAGCCGTCAAGCACCGCATGTACTACCTCAGGCAGTGTCAAGCCACGCTCCAGCATAGAGGTCACCGCACCAGCCCGTGCAATATTCTCCTCCAGCCGGGTGATTTGATCGTCAGTCACCCCAGGCATCAGCTGCACCAGATATCCCCCTGCCTGCTTAACTGACTGATCGACCTCTACCAATACGCCAAGGGCACAGGCCGAGGGCAGCTGCTCGGACTCCGCAAAATAACGGGTCAAATCCTCAGCAATCTCACCATTTACCAACGCTACTGTACCCGTTACCGGCTCTTTTACGCCGATATCTTTGATCACCATCAAATAGCCGGGCCCAATGCCGCCGCCAACATCCAACTTGCCATCTTCCCGCAGCGGCAGATCACAAGCCGGATTCTGCAAATACCCTCTCACAAAACCGTCGGATTCACCAACCGCCGTAACAGCCCCCAACGGTCCGCTGCCACGCACCTGGATCGTCACGGAACCGCCCGATTTCAGCTGATCCCCCATTATAGCAGCAGCAGTTAAAGTGCGCCCCAGCGCAGCCGTCGCGACCGGCAGCGTCCGGTGGATACAGCGTGCACGTTCCACCAGGCCGGTTGTAATGGCTGCTGACATCAGGATTCCCGCATCCTTTGTGATAGCGCGGATCAAAGTATCGTTCATCGTCTTATTCTTCCTCATTCTATCATACTGGTTATAAAAACGCGTTTCCACATGATCAGCGACGCTCCAATGAAAGAATGCCGCCCTCTGTCAAACCTCTTTCATCCCTCTTTTCGCGCAGAAAAAAACACGCGGTCCCGCAGGCCGTCCACCGGCGCAAGCGCTGGTTCAAAACGGCATTCAAGCTGCACAAAGCCAGCCTGTTCCAACATCCCGAAAAGCTCCTCCTGTGTATAAATACGCTCTTCATGGATCTCCCCGGCGCGCGACCAAAGCCCCTTCCCTGCCTGTTCAAACAGATCAAAAGAATATATGCAGCGCCGCCCCTCCAGGGAAACCTGCCAAACACAGTAAACGCCCTCCTCCTCACGGAGATAAACCTCCCCATCCATGCGGGCAAATTTTTCCTCCGTATTGGCATCAAAAAGGAACAGACCCCCAGGCTCCAAAAAAAGTGCAACACGCCGGAATGTTTCCTGCAGCGCGCGTGGATCTGTGATATAATTGACACTGTCCAGACAACACAGGCAAGCGCCGACGGTACCATACAGATCAAGCTGCTCCATCCGCTGCTGCAGAAACAATGGACGCGGCGTCAGCCCCAAGGTATTGTTCATCGCCTGCATCAGCATTTCAGCAGAAGCGTCCACACCAATCATATCATAACCGCGCGCGGCAAGTTCGGCACACAGCCGCCCGGTACCGCACGCAAGATCGAGCACGATTTCCGGCTTGATCCCCGCCTCCTGAAACCGTTCGACACAATAATCCGCCCATGCAGGATAACCGACATCACTGGTGAAACGGTCGTAATACGAGGAAAGAAACTGATAGCTATTCATCCTGCGCCTTCAATCGATCCAATACATTGCGATAACCGTCGGTGCCATAGGTCAAACATTTATTGACACGGCTGATGGTAGCGGTGCTGGCGCCGGTCTCACGTACAATATCGCTGTAAATCCGCCCTTCATCAAGCATCCTGGCGACCTCAAAGCGCTGTTCCATCGCGCGCAGTTCCGTTATTGTACAGAGATCTTCAAAGAAGTTATAACACTCCTCAAGGGTTTGGAGCGAAAGGACACCTCGAAATAATTCATCCATCCCCGCATCCTGCAGTTTGCTGTTCACCAATCCAGCCTCCTTATATGAATCTGCACGGAACGCTACGGCGGCCGCCTCACTCCATTTCCGTGCTTTATGCTGGTTTTATTTTACCATAGGAAAATCAAAAAGTAAACCGGTTTCCATGAGATTCCGGCAGGCCCCTTTTCCCTCTCTCAGGATTTCTATAACGGAAAAAAACTATGCCAGCTTCGATACGCTTTTCTCAACAGTGCATCCTATCGCCATACCAAGCCAAGCAAATCAAATTTCTATAAAAAAATTTTTTTGAACTGTCAGATTCGATCCCTCTCCATCGTTTTATGGGTGAAAGGAGGTCAGAGGCTATGCAAACTACCTTTGATGCCGAGCGGGTGGAATATCTGGTGCGCACCTATTCCAACCTGATTGCACGCATCAGCTACACCTGGTTCAGCAACACGGCAGATGTCCAAGATATCAGCCAAACGGTCTTTTTAAAGCTGCTGACGAGCAGAACGACCTTTGAAACGGCCGACCTGGAACGCGCATGGATCATCCGCATGACACTGAACGCGTGCAAAGATCTGAAAAAAAGCTTCTGGCGCAGGCAAGTCGGCAGTTTTGAGGATACCCCCGAAATCGCGGTCGCCATGCCGGAATTGGAAGACAATCCGGTACTAGCGGCAGTACAGTCCCTGCCGCTTAAATACCGGAACGCTATCTACCTTCACTACTATGAAGGCTATCAAGTACAGGAAATCGCGGCAATGACCGGCGAAACGCCAAACGCAGTCAGCGCCCACCTAAGCCGCGGGCGAAAAAAGCTGCGCAGCCTGTTAGGAGGGAACCCTTATGAGCAAGCATCAGTACGAGTATAGAAAAGCCATGGACAGCATCCATGTCTCACAGGAATGGGAGGATCATATGATTCATACGCTGATGAATCCGGATGCCAAAGAAACGCATCCACACCGTACACCCAGAATGGGGCTTATCGCAGTTGCAGCAGCAGCTTGCCTGACAATCGGCGCAAGCGCGGCTGAAACGGCCTCCGGCGCGGTCAGCGATTTATTCGCCCCGCTGTTCGGCACAGCACATACCGAAATTATCGACAGCATCGGCTATCCGGTGGGCGTATCTGACAGCACGAACGGTATAACCGTCACTGCGGACGCCATTATAGGAGACGCCAACAACATTTGTGTCATTTTCTCTCTGACCAAAGAGGACGGTTCCCCGTGGACCGAAGTCCCGGACGACAGCTATCTGAACTTCGAGGACAGCACCCTCGATTTCCGGGTGGAAAAGCAGAATCCAGGCGGCTGGGGTGCACACGGCGGCAGCTGGTTCATCGACGAGGATCCGAATGACAATGTGATCCAATTTGTGGAGCAGCGTACTATTGATGGCGCCATTCCGCACGGCAGTGCGAAAGAAACCCTGAAAAACCTATGTGTCTGGGACGAAAATGCACAGGAGCTAAAGACCATTGTCAAGGGAAAATGGACGCTGCGCTTTGATCTCGATTTCGAGGACAGCTCCAAAACATTCCAGGCCGGCCAGGAGGTGACCTTTGCAGGTTCGCCCGCAACTGTTACCAAATTAACCTTTTCGCCAATTGCATTCTACGTCGAAATCGAGCAGAACGGCGCTGAATATCCGCTACACGACAGTGACAAATATTTAAGCGGTGAAAGTGAAGCCTTGGATTCGCTTTCCGTACTCCTCAGGCTGAAAGACGGCCGCGAACTGGATATCGGTTATTATTCGGGCGGCAGCAGCAGTTTCGATAACGGCAAAGCTTCCTTTGCAAAGAGTGGAATGTTAAATGAAGTCATCCCGCTCGAGGATATGGCCAGCATCATCGTCTGCGGACTAGAAATCCCGCTGCAGTAAGCACCTGTGTCAAACCCGTTTCCCGACATTTTCCCACAGATGTCGCGCTGCTTTTTCAACAATAATAGTTCTCATAACCATCCAATTGGGGCAACTGCAGGCGGCCGCCTGCAGTTGCCCTTTCGATTCGTTTCTGCCGGTCTTTCAAAATACCGCTTCCCCCATGCAAAAACCTGGAGTCCCATAAGAGGCATCCAGGTTTTTGCAGGTTCTAGGTTGCCCATTACCCAATAAAAGCAACCTGCTTTTTGATCTCTTCTGCAACCCGTTCCTTACTGGCCTCGAAAGCTGCCTTGTTTTGCTGGAGCAGGTTATTCCCATGCACATCAATAGAGACAATCAGCGGGCCAAACTCTTTCACGCGGCAAACCCAAAGTGATTCCGGCATCCCAAGTTCCGGCCATTCCACCCGCTCAATTTTCTCCACCCGATTTGCTGCCACGACTGCGCAGCCACCCGGAAGGGTGCAGCCGCCGCCTGCCATGTACACATCCATCGAAAGGTTGCTGCTCTCCGGCACAAGTTCCCAATCAATCCATGGGACCCGCTGACCGGTGTTATCTCCAGTATTCCATTCATCAAATGTCTCTACCGCATTATGCCGCAGCGGCGCTTTCATTGTTGCACTGCATCACGCAGCACCTCTTCCAGCGCCCCCATTTCGGGAAATCCTGTCCCTACACGCAGGAAAAACTGAATCACGCCCGTATCCTGACAGGCGGGACGATCAAGCTCCATCGCCAATTTCAGATTCTCGAACATCGTTTTTGTAAATCGCCTGTGCCATCGGGTTCGTCTCCCTGCGCTGCAGCTCTGACAGCTTTTCATAAACGTCATCCGGCATCCGCTTCGACACCAACACAATAAAACTGGTCAAAAGCTCCTTCAGCTTTTGGACACGTTCTGTTTCATACATCAATCACGTACCCCTTCCAATTAGATTTTTTACAAACCTGCCGCCTTTTAGGATCACCTGCGTTTCAAGGATGCTTTCCAGTGTCTGCAGCGGATTACCCCTGACCGCAATCAAGTCAGCATCATAACCAGGCCGGATCCGGCCAATCCGGTCCGCCAAGCCGACAGCCTCCGCCGCAACCGACGTAGCCGAACAAAGCGTCTCCCATCCATCCCTAGCTCCCGCATACAAAGCAGCTCAGCTGCGTTCCTGCCTGTCATTACCCCCAGCACACCGCTATCTGTAGAAAATGCGAGCTTTACCCCTGCCTCATAAGCACGCTTGACACTCGCAAAATGCTGTTCTCCCTTGTGCCGGATTGATGCAAGCACCTGGGGCGTTTTCATGGCAGCCAGCTCCGCGGAAGGCTCCCGCGGCGGTGAATGCAGCGTTGGATAGAGAAAAATATCATGCTTCAGCATAAACTCAATGCGCGCATCATCAAGCCCGGTCCCATGAACGATACGGTCAACCCCTGCGTGCAGGGAATCCAGAACCGGCCTGGCCCCGCGCGCGTACACTGACCGGCAGCCCGGCCGAATACGCCTCATCCACTGCCGCACAAAGTTCCGGCAACGTAAATTCGCTGCGCTCGGTATTTCGTCCCGGCATGCGCATCGGCGCACTCATTTTGATTTTAATATGATTCACACCATACCAAAGCAATGTACGCACCGCACCGCGCATCCCGTCCTGCCCCAGCGCATGGATCCCAAGTCCAGGGAAATGGCTGCGCCCGGCGGTAATTTGTCTTCCGCAAACATAAGCCGACGACCCTTCCACAATCCCCTGTTCAATCGCATCCCACAGCGCCAAGTCCACATAATCGATCCCGCCGCCGTCGAAGACCGTCGTAAACCCAGCATTCAGTACCTGTTTTGCGGTATGCGCCCCCGAAAGGCCAAATCAGCCATGCTGTTCTCGAGCGTATCGCCGCCATCCTCACCGAAATACAGCCAGTCCGCACAGGCATTCACCCCTGCAGCATCCACCTCGCCTCCGAGGATCGCAGGGCGCAGTACCGCGCCGCTTTCATAGGTAACCTCTTTTACGTCCAAATTCAACTGGTCAATCAGCAGCTTAAGGCCGGACCAGAGGAAGAAGTCATCGTCATGCTTCCATAAGAAAGCTCGCCAGGATGCGCAATCGTGTAATCCAGCAGCTCTTCCAACGTTTGGAACGATGAATTCTCTGGAACCAGAATAGAAGCATAATCGATCTCCTGGACATTAATCCAGTCGAATTCCTCATAAGTATGCTCATTGCCTAGAATAACGTTCATATAGCTAATCGCGGGTTCCAATATCGCATACAACGTATAGCCGTCCGGCTTATGGTTATTAAAATATTCCTCGGTGGCAACAATGGTATTGCCGCCGGGCATGGCTGTTACAATCACGGGGACGCCGAGCTCTTCTTGCAGGCAAGGCGCCAGCGCACGCAGCATAATGTCCAGTGAGCCGCCTTCCTTATAAGTTGAAAGGATCTCAACGGTTTCTAACGGCCACTTTTCCTTCGAAGCAGCGGCAGGGGCAGACGAAGCCGAACTGTCCGCCGGCGTATTCGCAGTGGTACCGCCACACGCGGCAAGGGTCAGGAGCATTGCTGTTGTCAACAAAAAAACCAATAACCTTTTCATTTTCATCTTTCTTTCACTTCTGATTGATGGTGATATTGTTCTTTTTACAGACGTCGGATCAAGATATATTAGAAAAAGAGGGAGAGAGCCATCAAGCGGCCCCCTCCCTTTCGCATTCCCTTGGATTTTCCAAACTACCAAGCCGAATGGCAAAACCATTTTTCAATACCGGTTCTTTTTACGCTTTCCAGAGACCATGCAGATTGCAATACGCATAAACTGCCTCTACTTCATCCCCCTCACACAACGCAAAACAAACCTCCGGCTGATCACCCGGATGCAGCAGCTTACGTTGATTCCCCTGCCGGGTCTGCAAGGAAACCCACTCAATAAAATGCGCCTCCAACATGGGATGATCCACCGAGCCGATATGTACCGATACGAGGTTCCCCTCTACCTGATACACAGGAATGTGCTTTTCTGCGGCGGCATCGGTCGTACCCGGGATGATTTCCGTCATTTTCTGCCCACAGCACATCACCGGTACGCCGGTATCCTTGACTTTTGCAATAATATTTCCGCAGTGCTCACAAACATAAAATTTTTGCTCCATTTTAATTCCCTCCTGATGACCTGCAACGTTGTTCCTCTCCTACGACCGCCAGACCGCAACCGGTCTGTATTAATTACAGCATATCCCATAATTCCGGAGAAGTCAAGCAATTCTGAAAACAAAAAAGCTAAGATTCTGCCGCTATCCGATCGCCGAAGCGGCAAAAAATCTGTAAAGCATACCTGACCGTTTCCACATTCCGATTCAGACCAAAGGAAAAATCGTCGCCGGCAGACACAGGTACACTTAAAAATTCGGTACTGGGTATTGAACAGGGACCGCACGATATGCTATAATTTTCTTGTCGGTTATTGCCGAAATTTGTCTACCCCCATTTATACATAATAAAGGAAGGGATTTTAATGAAAATATGGAAGCGCGCGGCGTCTGCTGCGTTGGCACTGGCCGTAACGGCAGCGGCCGTCCCCTGTTCGGAGGCTGCCGGGGCGGCCAGTGCTATCGTTTCGGAAGACATCGTGTATTTTGACGGCACGCCCAGCCCCATCTCCGCCTATCAAATCGACGGCTCCAATTATTTTATGCTGCGCGACCTCGCCGCATTATTCTGCGACAGTAAAGCGCAATTCTCCATTGACACCGATGCCGCAACCCATACCATTCAGATCACAACCGGGCAGGCTTATGTCGCACAGGGCGATGAACTTGCCGCACCGATAGGCGGAGATGCACAGGCCGCCCCTGCCGAGTGGCAGCTTACGGTCAACGGCAGCAAAGTGCCCGTCTCTGCTTATATGATTCATGGCTTCCATTATTATAAACTGCGCGACCTGGGCGATGCGGTCGGATTCTCTGTTTCCTATGATCCCGCGACGCACCACATAAACATTAGCGCAGAGCCTCCGGCCTTCCATGCCGAGCTTCCAGCCTGCAGCGCTGTTTCCCCCAGCTGGTTCGACGACGCCGCCTTTGTCGGTGATTCCGTTTCGGGTTGGCTCTCTTTCTACAACGGCGACAAAGGGCTTGGACAAGCTACCTTCCTTACCGCCACAAGCCTTGGCATCGAAAACGCCCTCAAGGATGTCAGCAGTGCATCGGTTCATCCATCCTATCAAGGAACTAAGATGAAAATAGAGGATGCCATTGTCAAATGCGGCGCGAAAAAGGTCTATCTGATGCTAGGCATGAATGATATTTCCTATGGAGTGGAACGGGTGACAGCCGACTATATCCAGCTGCTTGACCGCATTCAGGCCGCCGCCCCCGGCGTACAGATCTATGTACAATCGGTCATGCCTATGCTGAGCACCAGCAAACGTGCGGACAGTAAATTAAATAACGCTTCCATCGCAGACTTTAACACGGCCATGAAAGCCGCCTGCCAGCAAAAAAAATGGTACTACCTCGATATTGCCGGCATTTATTCTGACAGCAACGGCGGTCTGCGCGCGGACGCCTGCTCGGATGCCAGCGGCATGGGACTGCATATCACCCATGACGCAACCGCTGCCTGGGTCGATTATCTGCGGACCCATGTCCCGATGGCTTAACCGGCCGCACCCAGCTCTTTGGACACAACCACTTTGCCCGCAACCAAAAACACCGGTTAGACCTTCCCGCTCGTCTGACTACAGGCCTCGTTTTTATGATTTAGGAGAATACCTTATGAAAAAATTTTCTGTTTCTTTACTTGCCCTTGCTCTCGTTCTGAGCCTTACGGCCTGTGGAGACGATACACCGCCGCAGGCAGACACCACGCCAGCCGCAGATACGACAGCGGAGGAAGACACAGCTGCCGACAACAAGGACAATACCGCCTCTGTCCCCACAACAGACGCTTCGTCCGCTCTTGCCGAACAGCCGGAAGCGCCCAAAACACCCGCCGCACCAGAAAACACAGCACAACCACCCGCTGAAGCGGCGGAAAAGGATCCGCCTCATGCGCCGGCGCCCGAACCCGCAGCCACCCCAACCCTTGAAACGCCTGCCCCGGCGCCCACGGACCCGGCTCCCACAGAGGCAGCATCAGAAAACGCGGCTTCAGCCGTATCCCTTTCCGATGTGCGTGATCAAATCCTCTCTGAGCTCAGTATCACCGATTATATGGAAATCACGACCGACCGTTTACTGGATCTATACGGTATTCAGCAGGTAGATCTTGCACAGTCTGCCAGTTTCGCCACGATGTCAGGTGTATTCCCAGGGGAAATCATTCTGGTTGAGGCAACCGACGCAGACGCAGCTTCCCGCGTCGCAGCCCTGCTGCAAAACCGTCTCACAGAAGTACTGAATCAATATAAAACCTACGATGCTGAAACTTACGCGCTCGCAGAAGCGTGCACAGTCGATCTTGACGGCAATATCGTATCGATGTTCCTCTCCCCCGATCGATCCAAAATGCGCGGTATCCTGACTGACAGCCTACACTGACGGCTTGTTCGGAGGGCTGATATGCTGTTTTCCAGTCTTGTATTTCTGTTTTTCTTTCTGCCGGCAGTGCTGATCCTTTACTATTTTCTGCCGCCGCGTCTGCGCAATGCATTCCTGCTTTTAGCCGATCTCGTTTTTTACGGCTTTGGTGAGCCAGCATTTGTACTGCTAATGCTCCTCTCTATCTTAATCAATTATGCCGGAGGGTGTGGGATTGCCTGCTGCCGTGGTCCGCGCGCCAGACAACTGGCACTGCTGCTCCCGCTTGTGCTCAACCTACTTATCCTCGGTGTTTTTAAGTATATGGGCTTTTTGGGCGAGACGCTTCGCTTGCTACCGCCTCTGGCCAGCCTGCCGGATATATCGATCCCACTGCCGGTCGGCATTTCTTTTTATACTTTTCAGTCCATAAGCTACCTAATTGATGTATATCGCAGAGACTGTGAACCGCAACGGAATATTTTCACTTTTGGCGCATATATTTCATTGTTCCCCCAGCTGATCGCCGGGCCGATCGTCCGCTACCGCGATGTTGCACAGGAACTTGCCGACCCGCGCCGTGAATCGGCAGAAAAATGCAGTATCGGGGCAGAGCTGTTTCTAATCGGCCTCTCCAAAAAGGTTCTTCTTGCCAATCCCCTCGGCGAGCTTTGGACCCTGCTTTCCAGTAACCCAGCCATATTGAGCGCCCCGGCCGCCTGGACCGGCGCTGTGGCCTTCTCTCTGCAGCTGTATTTTGATTTCAGCGGCTATTCCGATATGGCCTGCGGCCTGGGACGAATGTTCGGATTTACCTTCTGTCCAAACTTTAATTATCCCTATACAGCCAAAACCATTTCTGATTTCTGGCGGCGCTTGCATATGTCACTGACCGGCTGGTTTCGTGACTATGTGTATATTCCACTCGGCGGTAGCCGCTGCACCCTGCTGCGCACATTGTTTCATATCGCCATTGTATGGATGCTCACCGGTCTTTGGCATGGCGCCAGCTGGAATTTTGTCCTATGGGGCCTCTATTACGCCGTGCTGCTGATCGTGGAAAAGCGCTTTCTCGGGCGGCTGCTCACACAGCTGCCCGGCATCATCAGCCGCATTTATACGCTGGTACTGGTCGCTATAGGATGGATGCTGTTTGCACTTGACGAAACAGACCGGCTGACGGCATATCTATCGGCCATGTTTACCGGCGGACATGCCTCTGGCAGTATATCCACAACACAGATATCAGCCTATCTACCGCTGCTAGCCGCGGCGGCCGTCGCCTGCCTGCCCATCGTCCGTCAACGATTTCTCTCCATCCCGCAGCGCCCCCGACGGATCCTAGCTGCCGTGCTGAGCGTCTGTTCCCTGTTGCTCTGCACCGCTGCACTGGTCAGTGACAGCTATAACCCATTTCTCTATTTCCGTTTTTAGGAGGATCTGCCCATGCAGCGACTGCGTTTTCCCGCCCTTGCGCTCCTGTTCACAGCGGTGCTGATGCCGGCATTGTTTTTTTTCCTGCCGTCAAAGGATTATTCTGCCACGGAACGCCGGTACCTTGCAAAAACTCCGGAGATTACACTAGACAAACTGATCCACGGTGAACTAAGCGAGGAATTCGAAGATTATCTGACCGACCATTTCCCTGGAAGGAATTTTTTTGTCGGTGTCAATGCCTACTGGAATCTGCTCACCGGACGAAATACAGCCGGCGAGGTCTATTACTGCAAAGAAAATTATCTGATTCGCGCACCCCAGTCCTGTACAACCGAACAACTAGAAACCAATCTGGAACGGTTTGACCGTTTTGCAGAGAACACAGGTCTGCCTTCCACACTCTTTTTAATTCCCACCGCCGGAGATGTACTTTCCGACCTCCTGCCCGGCAGGCATGCTCCCTACCGGTATGACGCATGCCTGAACCTTGCCGGACGGTACTGCCCCCATCTGAACATCCCCAATCTAAAGCAAGTACTCACAAATGCACGCAGCAGTATGCCCTATTACCGGACAGATCACCATCTGACCTCGGCCGGCTGCTATGCGGTCTATGATGCATTCTGCCGCACACACGGAAGAATGCCGCCGCCGAGGGAAGCGTATACCATTACATCGTATAACGGCTTCTGCGGTTCTGCATGGACCTCCAGCGGCTACTGGCTCACCCCTTCGGAATCGTTGGAGATATGGGATGCGGGCATACCGCTGCGTGTAACAATCCTAGAGGGCGGAGAGGAAGCGCGCACCGCAGACAGCGTGTTCTTTTTGGACAATCTGCAATCGGACGACCTATATACTGTCTTTCTAGATGGCAACCATACGCTGGTACGCATCGAAAATCCTGCTGCGGACGGCGGCAGGCTGCTGCTGCTGCGCGATTCGTATGCACACTGCCTGGCGCCATTTCTAGCCAGAGATTATCAAGAGATCCTTTTGGTTGACCTTCGATTTTACCGTATGAGCGTATCTGCACTGATCGAAACATATGGTATCACAGAGCTGGGGATCGTATATGGCTTAGACAACCTGCTAACCGATACGAATTCAGCATGGCTCGGCTGAAGGACGCCGGTCTGCAGACCGGCCCAGGCACACGGATGAATCTTAGGGAAAACCTGATGAAGCTGGATACAGATGCACTGACAAAGGCAGGCCGCTGCAACACACAGTAAAACGGCAGTCAACCCAGCCAATCGAACTTCAGTTTCTTCATCGTTTCCCTATAAAATAGGAGAGATGCTGTATGATGATGAAAAAATGGATTTGTCTGCTGCTGGCGTGCCTGATAGGGACGCAGACAGCGCTTGCTGTAAACGCCGGCACAGCCCCGAATCCCCCGGTCACCTTTACCGACGTCCCTGCAGACGCATGGTATATCCGGCAATTAGAAACACTGGTCGCACGCGGAGCAATCAGCGGATATGCAGACGGCAGTTTTGCACCTGACGCCACAATGACCGTTGCCGAATATATTCGGTTGCTGGTGAGCTGTACAGTACCTGAACAGGAACTTGCAGCGTATGAAACCGGCGGCAGCTGGCCGGAGAAATATCTGCAGGCAGGCAATGCCATCGGCGCGCTGAAGGGCTTTGACTGCTCACAACAGCGTATTGCAAAGCCGGTAACGCGGGCGGAAGCGGCCTGGCTTCTGTCCGCATTTGCCCGGTACGGTGGAGAATCTTTGACCGTGCCAGACGGCATCGGCCGGGCAGTCCGGGATTACAAAACCGTCTCGGAAACCTATCGCGAAGCCGTCGGCATGGCCTGTGGCGCAGGTCTGCTCACCGCAGACAGCGCCGGTAATTTCCAGCCGTCCGTCCCGCTCCGCCGGTGCGAAGCGGCGGTATCGGCCGTACGCCTGCTGTACAAAGAACAACGTCCCCTGCTGGTTCTCCCAGACTATGACTATGCCGCGCCGGCGCCTGCCAGCGCCCCTGTAGAAGACAGCTTTTTTTCGGATGCCGTGTTTATCGGCGACTCTCTCTGCGACGGTTTCGGCGCATTCTCCGGATTAACACAGGGAACATTTATGGGGGTAACCAGTCTTAACGTATATACCGTCTGGAATGGCGGACGGGAGCAGGTATTCCAAACGCAAAAATTCGGCAAAATCTACATTATGCTTGGTATCAATGAAATCGGCTACGGCACAGAAAAGGTCGCGGCAAAGTACAAGGAAATGGTGCAGAAATTCCAGTCGCTTCAGCCTCAAGCCGACATTTACGTCCAATCGCTTTTGCCGGTATGTGAATCCAAGACCAGCGCCAGCGACCGCCGCAATCACGTAAGCAATTATTATGTGCGTGAGCTGAATACCGCTTTGCAGACAGTCTGCGAAGAATGCCAGGTTTATTTCGTCAACCTGCATGAAGCGTTTGCAGATGCCTCCGGCGGCCTGCCTGCAGGCAAATGCTGGGACGCCGTACACCTCAACGTGCCGGGATATAAAGAGTGGCTTGCCTATCTGCGCACACATACGGTTGGATAACGTCTGCAGCAGGGACTGCGGCGCCTTCCTTCCCAGAAACAGCTACGACCTCACAGCAAATGGGGCTGCAGCTGTTTTTTATT
>CANPPM010000033.1 GCA_947575935.1 uncultured Butyricicoccus sp.
AAAGGGTATGCGCCGGCCTTTCTCCGGCCGGCGCAGTCAGGCTGGCATCCAGCGGAAGACGGCTTCTGGCAGCGCTGTCTTCCGCGTATTTTTGCAGACGCTGGTTAGCGGTGCACTTCGACCCAAGTGCCCGTACGGTTCGATTCCTCCATTGCGTCCAGGGTCAGAACGACCTCCAGGCCGTCTTCGCCGGTTACGAATGGTTCGGTGTCCTCTTCAATACAGCGGATAAATAACGCATCGATGTCGGTAATAACGGTTTCGCTCTGCGCTGGGTTGTGGGGAAAGTCGAAGGTTGCTGTCGTCCCATTTTTGTATTCGACTACGACCGGATGATCTTCACGGTATAGGGTGATGACGCCTTCGGCGCCAAATAGCTGTGTGATGCGGTCATTGCCGCTCATGCTGGTCCAGCTGTTGACGATCAATCCAACTACGCCGTTTTCCATCTCGACAATTGACATGGCATTGTCATCCAGCTCGATCAGGCTGCCGTCCGGCATACGCTTGTCAAGTGTCGGTGTGTAGCTCAGGACCCGCTGGTAGCGCGCGCCGCAAATATAGTGCATCAGGTCAATGCGGTGGGAGCCAACGTCGCTCATTACGCCGCGTCCGCTCTGGGCACGGCTGAAATAACCGTTGTTGATGCCGTCCACCGAGGCATATTCTGGCCCTTTGATCCCTAGGAAGGTGCGGTAGGTCAGCAGGCGGCCGATCTCGCCCTTTTCCAGCAGTTCCTTGGCCTTGATATGCGGGTCATAACGGCGCTGGTTGTGGGAAACCATCAGTTTTTTGCCTGAGGCTTGTGCGGCGGCCACCATCTGGCGTGCATCCGCCGCGTTTGCGGCCATTGGCTTTTCACACAGCACATGCTTGCCGGCCGTAAGCGCCTGTATAGTTAGGTTGCAGTGTGAACGGGTGGGCGTACAGATGACTACTGCGTCGATCATGGGGTCGGAGAGCGCCGCTTCTAACGTTTCATAGGCTTTGCCGCCATATTTTTCTGCCGCCTGTGCGGCACGCCCGGGGGCGCCGTCAAAAAAGCCGTATACCTGTGCGTGCGGATTGGCGGAAAGTGCGGGGATATGCCGCAGCCCGGCAATGCCGCCGCAGCCGATGATCAATACATGAACCATGATATTTCCTCCGTTACATTCCGAGATATGCTTTTTGTACATCTTCCGAAACCAGCAGTTCGGCCGCTGTCCCGCTTAGTACGATCCGCCCGGTTTCCAGCACATAGGCGCGGTCGGAGATCCGAAGCGCGACGCGTGCGTTCTGTTCAACCAGCAGAACGGTGGTTCCAAGATCGCGGATGCGCTGAATCAGTGCGAAAATCTCTTTTACGATCAGCGGTGCAAGTCCCATGGAGGGCTCGTCCAGCATCAGCAGCCGCGGTTTGCCCATCAGCGCGCGACCGACGGCAAGCATCTGCTGCTCGCCTCCTGACAGCGTCCCTGCCGCCTGTGCGGCGCGCTCTTTCAGACGGGGGAACAGTTCATAGACGGTTTCAAGCGTTTGCTGGTTCGTCTCATTTGTCTGCAGGTAGCCGCCCATCATCAGGTTGTCAAGCACTGAGAAGTCGGGGAACACCTGCCGTCCTTCTGGAGAGAGTACAATGCCGTTCTTGACCCGCGCTTGGGTTTCCCAACGTGAGATATCCTGCCCGTTCAGCAGAATTTTGCCGCCGTTCAGCTCTTTGAGACCGGCGATCGTATGCATCGTGGTGGTCTTGCCCGCGCCGTTGGCGCCGATCAGGGTGACGATTTCGCCCTCGTTGACCTCGAAGGAGATGTCGCGCAGCGCGTTGATGCTGCCATAATTGGACACCACCTGTTCCAGCTGCAGTAATGCCATACGTCAATCCTCCTCCTTCCCCAGATAAGCCTCGATGACCTTGGGGTCGCTGCGCACCTGCGCCGGTTCGCCCTCGGCAAGCATCTCGCCGTAATTGAGCACGTATAGGCGCTCACAAACGTTCATTACAAATTTCATATCGTGCTCAATCAGAAGCACGGTATAGCCCAGCTGCTTGAGCTGACGCACCATGCCGAGCAGCTCGGCGGTTTCCTGCTCGTTCATCCCCGCGGCGGGTTCGTCCAGCAGCAGCAGCTTGGGATTGGTTGCCATGGCCCGCGCAATTTCCAGGCGGCGCTGTTTGCCGTAGGGCAGGCTGGTTGCCAGCGCAAAGCGGTCGTCCCACAGCTCCATTAGGCGCAGGATTTCCTCGGCGCGGTTGCGGCATTCGGCTTCCTCCCGGCGCTTTTTGGGCGTATGGAAGACTGCGTCAATCACGTTGGCACTGGTGTGCCCGTGCATGCCGAGCAGTACGTTGTCCAGTGCGCTGAGCTTCGGGAACAGCCGAATATTTTGAAAAGTGCGGGCGAAGCCCAGGCGTGCGATCCGGTAGGGCTTCATGCCGGTGATGTCTTGCCCATCCAGCGCTACGCGCCCCTCAGTCGGCGTATAAATGCCGGTGATGATATTAAACAGCGTGGTCTTGCCTGCGCCGTTCGGGCCAATAATGCCCACGATTTCGCCCGGCTCAATATGAAGGTTAATATCGGACAACGCGCGCAGGCCGCCGAATTTTTGGGTGACGCCGGTGACTGTCAGGATGCTGCTCACTGCGCCCCGCCCCCCTTCTGTTCTTTCCGCTGCTGTACCCGCTGGCGGATATACTGAAAGTTTACATTGCCCAGGATGCCGTCCGGCTTGACCATCATCAGGATCACAATGATCAGGCCGTAAACCAGATTGCGGTATTCAGCCAGCGCACGGATGGTTTCGGGCAGGATAATCAGGATGGATGCGCCCAGGATGGTGCCCGGGATGGAGCCTAGCCCGCCAAAGATCGCCATGACCAGCATATCGGTCGAAGCGGCGGTCGTAAAGCCGGAAGGATCGATAAAATTGATATAGTGTGCGTAGAATGCGCCTGCAACGCCAACGATCATGGTAGAAAGGATAAAGACCATGATCTTGTATTTTACTACGTTTACACCCATTGCGGCGGCCGCTAGGTCGTCGTCACGGATGGACATGATGGCCAGCCCGACGCGTGAATGAACGACCGAAAATATGAGCAGCGCGGAAAGGATCACCAGTACTAGCATAACATAATAGATCTGCCGGTTAGAGGAGAGGTCAATGCCAAAGAAATTGGGGGAAGGGATGCCGGCGATGCCCAGCGGGCCGCGCGTCAGATCCATCCAATTCATTTCAATCAGCCGGACAATCTCGCCGAAGCCCAGCGTTACAACGGTCAGGAAATAGCCTTTCAGCCGCATGGTGGGCAGTGCAACCAGCAGGCTCAGCACCCCGGCTGCCAGCGCGGATGCCAGCATGCACAGCCCCATACCAAGCCCCAGCCTGGTGGACAGGATAGCGGCGGTGTACGCGCCGATCCCCCAAAAGGCGGCTTGGCCAAGTGTCATCATACCAAGAAAGCCGGTGAGCAGATTGATGCTCAGTGCGATCATGACATACATCATGCAGACGGTCACGATACGCAGGATATAAGAGGAGGAGAAGACCCAGGGGAAGAGAATCAGCGCAGCGACTAGGGCTACGGCGATTTTGCCCATGTTGCAGGCGACGGTTTCCAGAAATTTATTCATATTCAGCCGCCTCCCTTAGACCTTATTGATTTTCTTTTTGCCGAACAGTCCGGCAGGCTTGAACAGGATTACCAGAATCAGAATTGCAAATGCAATTGCATCGCGATAGCCGGAGCTGATATAGCTTGCGCCCAGTGTTTCAAACAGGCCGACCAGCAGCCCGCCGACCATTGCGCCCGGCAGTACGCCTACGCCGCCCAGTACGGCCGAAGCCATGGTCTTCATGCCGACGGTAAAGCCGGCGTTGATGTCGATGGACTGATAATACATGCCAACCATCGTGCCTGCTACAGCGGCAAGCATCGAAGAGATGAAGAAGGTGAGCGCAATGATCAGGTTCACATTGATGCCCATCAGCCGGGCCGCATCGGCGTTCTGTGCGGTGCAGCGCATGGCCTTGCCGAGTTTGGTGCAATAGGTGAGCAGCGAGAGCAGAACCATCAGGAGGATCGCCACAGCCAGGATTACGAGTTGGCTGGAATTGACGGCAGTCTCTCCAATATAGAACCGTCCGAAGTCGATCATGTTGGGGTAGGGCTTGGTCTGGCTGCCGAAAAATAACAGGATCACATTATCAATGACCGTAGCGATGCCCATGGTAGCGATCAGCCCGGTGAGCTTGGGCGCCTTTTTGGCGCGCAGGTGGGAAAGTACGATGCGGTCCATGGCAAAGCCAACCACACCGGTGAGGAGAATACTTAAGACAAACGCTAGGAGGAAATGTCCGCCCATCCCAAGATAGAGCATCAGGGTGATATATCCGCCCAGCATATAAATTGAGCCGTTCGCGAAGTTAATCAGCTCCAGCACGCCGAATACCATCGTAAAGCCGATCGCAACCAGCGCATAGGTGCTGCCAATCGTCAGACCGTTCAGGATTTGCTCCAGCAGCATCGTTTCGCACCTTCCTTTTTTCATTAAATTTGCATTTCCCCCGGCCGCGGGCCGGGGGAAGCATTGGCCGGGGCGTAGCGCCCCTGGGATGGGGTGTCTTACTTTGCGAGGCCTTCCTCAAGTACAACCTCCTGCATCAGTGTAAAGACATAGCGGTCGACATCCATCGGCAGCGCGCAGCCGGGCGCGAAGATAAAGCGATAGTCTCCGCATTCTTCCAATGCGGTCAGCAGGCGGCGGCGGAGGACGTCCTTGATTGCCTCACGGTCGTTTTCCGCATTGTGGAAATCGTGGTGCTGGTCAATGCCGCCGATCAGGATCTTGTCGGGGTACAGTTCGCGGACCTTCCGGATGGGGGTCAGGCGTGACATGTCCTCGATCTGGGTGCAGCTCTCCCAGTTGAGCGCCTGAATCCCCTCGTAGTCGGCAAACGCCTCAAACTGAAGGTTTTCACAATAATGGATGTGCAGCATATTGAACCAGGTGCGGTCCTTGATATAGCGCATCAGCTCTTTATCGTAGGGATGGCAGAATTCATCCATTTGGGCCTTGGAAATCAGGCTGCTGCAGGCCCATTGGGTGGAGACAAAGAAACCGTCCACGCCTGCGTCAAGCATCCGGTCCATCAGCCGTTTGTTGGTTTCAAGCAGTGCTTCCAACGCGCGGTGGACCTCCTTGGGATGGTCGGCCATCATCTGGATTGCAGGGCCGGGCACCGTCGAGCGCATCATCTCCTGCATCCAGGTCAGCGGGGTAAAGATGGTCCCAAGCACGGGGATAGAGCCATTATAATGCGTGCATACGTTTTGTGCAATAGCGATTTCGCGTTGAAATACCGGGTTTTCATCCGGGTTGAGAACCGGCAGCTTTCCCAGATCTTCCGCGCCGTGTACCGGATAATCGAGGAACTCGCCTGACCATTCTTTCGGGTCGTTGCGCCAACGGATTTTTGCACCATAGGCCTCGGCAAAATAATGGCCGTTCGACATTAGCTTAATAAAATCCCAGCCGTTGTTATCCGTGAAATCAATGGTTGCCTTGGAAAAGTCTTTCACATGGCGGTCGACCATCGGCATATGCACCCAACCGGATATCCCCACCCGGTCAACCGGCTTGTGCTCTGTCATTGCGC
This sequence comes from uncultured Butyricicoccus sp., assembly GCA_947575935.1. Lineage (GTDB taxonomy): Bacteria > Bacillota > Clostridia > Oscillospirales > Butyricicoccaceae > QXXE01. The sequence goes on from CANPPM010000033.1 coordinate 5,647, forward strand.
GGATGCGCTCTGCTTTTGTCATAGGAATCAGTCCTTCTTTCTGCTTTTTTGTCCCTGCACAGGGCCGCAAATTGCGGCGTCTGCGATTAATAGGGGGCGAACTCGCCGTCTTTTACCGTGTAGGTGAATACATCCTTAATGACGTTGTTGCCCTCGAAATGCATGGTTTTGCCGCAGGTGATTTCGATCGGTGAGGTCAGCATTTCGGCGACCAGCGCTTTGGGGTCGCCCGTGCCGACATTTCGCGCGGCAGTCATGGCGAGCATAGCGCTGTCGTATGCGGCAGCAGCGAAACCGTCGCACGGGGTATCGGGGTACAGCTCGTTATAGCGTTTTGTGAAATCCTTGAGGTAGTCGGAGTAATCGGCTACCGCCATGATGGAATCCAGATAAACCGGGGTCGTTCCTGCCAGCACGATGCCATTGGCCTTGTCGCCTGCAATGTCGAGGAATTCCTGTTTGAAGGCGTTGCCGGGCCCTGCGAGCTGTACGCCGTCCAGACCGATATTGCTGATCTGAATCAGGATGTTTGCAATGTCGTTGTATTCGCCGTCAATATACAGGATGCCGGGGTTGGCTGCTTTGATCTTGGAGATGATGGGGGTAAAGTCTTTCGTCTGCTGCGGGACAAAATTTTCGATCATAACGACCTTGCCGCCCAGCTCCTCATAGGTTTTTTTCAGAATGTCTGCACCGGTTACGCCCAGGTCGGTATTCTGGTGCATAATCGCGAGATCCTTGCCCTCAAAGTTTTGATACAGCATATTGGCCGTTGCCACGCGTTCCAGGTCGGCAACCGGGGAAATCGGGATCATCATATCGCCCATGCCAGGGAAATCGGGGTGCGATGTGTTGGGGGAGATCAGCGGCATGCTGGCCTTCTGATAGACCGGGGCTGCAGCCATGGAAACTGCGGAGCCAAACGAGCCGATTACCGCAAAGACATCCTTTTCGTCGATAATCTTGTTGGCCAGGTTAATGGCTTCCTTCTGGTCGCCCTTATCGTCGTTGATCTCCAAAATGACGTCGGTACCATCCAGGCCGCCGGAGGCATTGAAGTCGTCCACTGCCATGGTGAGCGCATTCTGATAACTGATGCCGTATTGCATCAGGTTGCCGGTCAGTGGGATTGATACCGCAAGGGTGTGCTTGGGGTACTTGTCCGTGCCGGCGTCCGGGGTGCTGCCTGTGTTGGGGGTGCTGCCCGTATCTGCGGTTTTGCCCGCATTGTTGCTGCAGCCTGACAGCATGCCCGCCGCCAGAGCAGCCAGCAATACCATAGCAATTCTTCGTTTCATCATGTTTGAATCCTCCTTCATTATAAATCCTTTGCTTCTTCTGGCTCCGTCTGGAAGCGCCAGACAGGGGCCTTTATTTTAAATCCTTACAAGAGGGATTTAAAAAGCGTGATGGGACGGCTCTGCGCGGTACGGGCGCGTTATTTGCCGGTCATGATATGCAGCACCTCAATATCGGTTTCCCGCATACCTTCGCGGCCTAGCCGGCCGACGCTTTCGATCGTCTGCTCCAGCTCGTTTTGTACAATGCCTTCCCCTGCGTGGAAGGTCTCGTGGTTCATTGCCATATAGTGGGCCATCAGCGCGGCATCTACCGCAGAGGCGATCTTGGCCGCACACGAGGGTTTTGCGCCGTCGCATACGATCCCCGAAACATTAGCCAAGGTATTTGTGATGGTGTTTGCGATCTGCTCATAGGAGCCCCCGGCCAGCCAGGTGATCGCCGTGCCCGCGCCGCAGGCGGCTGAGACTGCGCCGCAGTAGGCCGACAGGCGGCCAATGCCGGTCTTTTGCCGGATCGCAACGAGGTTGCTGACCAGCAGCGCACGGTATAGCCGCTCCTGGTCTGCACCCAGCTCACGGGCGTATTCGATGACCGGAAGAGAGACGGTCATGCCCTGGTTGCCGCTGCCTGAATTGATGACCACCGGCAGTACGCAGCCGCTCATGCGCGCGTCAGAGCCCGCTGCGGCGCTGGCCTTGGCACGTGTTTTGACATCGTCGCCATACACCTGCCGCAGCATGCGGCCGACATTGGCGCCCCAATCGCCGCTCAGGCCTTCGCGGGAGATGGCGGTGTTGCACGCAATCTGCCGGTCAAGGATGGGGATCAGGTTGTCAAGTGGGGTATTCTCGGCGAAGTCTAGGATGCTGCGGACCGAAAGGCAGCTGTAGTCCAGCGCGGGCGCCGTGTCTGCTGTCGGCGCAGGCTTTTTTTCGAGCAGAAGCTGATCATTCTTTTCGATCCGTACGATGTTGGTGTGTTCGTCCCGGATTTCGACCAGTGCGCGATCCCCATCCGCGGCGGCGGTTAAGAGGATGTGCAGCCCGGCCTCTCCCGGGAGCAGTTCGACCTGGCAGATGCCCAGGTTGGCGCGGGTTTGCTCTACATGGGCTGGGGTGATGCCTTCCAGGACCTCCAGGCCACGCGAGGGATCCCCGCCGACTGCGCCGAGTACCGCCGCTGTCTCAATCCCCTTCATGTCCCCGGTGCCGGGGACAATGACGCCTTTGACATTTTTAATAATATTGCCGCTGCACTGGGCGGTCAGCTGTTCGGGCATTCGTCCCAGGGTGTGGCGGGCCACTGCTGCTGCGTATGCAATTGCGATGGGTTCGGTACAGCCAAGCGCTGGTACAAGTTCTGCCTGCAGGATGGCTGTATATTGCCGCCAAAGCTCGAAACGATCCTTCATTTTCAGCTCACTCCTTCTGGAACTTGGAATATGCCCTGGGCCAGCCAGAACGGATCCCATTTCCCTTCCGTTTCTTCTATTTATTTCCTGGGTTCTATTTTAACACACACAATTAGAAAAAATCCTGCTCTCTTGTCGGTTTTTGTATCTATATCTTGTTCTGCTCTGGCGGATTCGGATAAAATCCTGCGCTTTTTATGGATAGAGTATCTGGATCTTGTCCTGCTTTGCCGGATCCGGTTGACGGAACGTTTTCTTCGGTTATAATCAGAAGTAGTCGAGTATTTATGACCGGCGGTATTTCCATGGCGAGTGAATGGCTGCCTATGCAGCCGCCTTTGATAAGGGGGTGTCGGAATGGAGGATCTCGAATACCGCATTGATTGTTGGATAGATAGGCGCCTGGAGGAGATGCTGACCCATATGAAGGAGCTGATCCGGATTCCCAGCATTGCCAAGTACGATCCTGAACGGCCGCATCCGTTCGGGGATGGATGTGCCGCCGCGCTGGATTATATGCTGCATCTGGCGGACAGTATGGGGTTTCAGACCCGAAATTATGATTATTACAGCGGTTCTGCGCGGCTGCCTGGGCGGACGGAATACACGATTGGTATTTTTGTGCACTTAGATACCACGCCCAGTACCGATGTATGGAGTTTTCGGCCTTTTGATCCTGAAGTGCGCAATGGGTATCTGATTGGCTGCGGTGCGCAGGATAATAAGGGGTCGGCGGTGACCATGCTGTATCTGCTGCGCTGCATGGCCGAGCTGGGGCTGCAGTTGGACCATACCGTCCTGTTGGTGTTTGGATGCGGGAAAAAGTCGAGGATGCAGGATATTGACCGCTTTCTGTTTTATGAGAGGGCGCCTGCCGTTTCGCTGGTTGCGGATGCTGATTTTCCGGTTTGCCTGGGGGAAAAGGGCAGCCTGGATTTTGAACTGAGCTGCCCGGTAGACAGCGCCCGGCTGGTCGATTTTCGTGCAGGGTCGGCCACAAACATGGTGCCAAGCCAGGCGTTCGCGCTGCTGGATGGGGTGGACTGCGGCCAGGTGCGGACGAGGATGCGCGATGTCGCCTGCTGTTCGGTGATCCAGGCGGGACGCTATGTCAAGGTCGCAACCGGGGGGCTGGGCGGGCACGCTGCATTTCCTGAGGGTACGCAGTCGCCTGTCCCAATGTTGGCCCAGCTGCTGCTGGACAGCGGTTTGATTGAGGATGGCAGTGCGTTGGCGGCGCTGCGTTTTCTGCGCGATACCTACCGCACTTGCTTGGGCGAGCCGTTTGGTTTGGATGTGCGTGACGAAGATTATGGATTTACAACCCATGTGTGCGGGCTGGTGCGTATGCGTGCGGGGACATTGTATCAGACGGTCAACGTGCGTTATGTTCCAAGCGTGGATTGTGAGCAGGCTGAGCAGCGTGCCCGTCAGTCCGCAGAACAGGCGGGCATGACCTTCCGAAGGCTGAGCAATAGCCCGCCTAGTGCAATTGAACCGCAGGTAAAGCCTTATGCTGCTCTGCTGACCTCGATTGCCAACCGGATTCTCGGGAAACGGCTGCATGAATATATGATGGGCGGCGTAACCTATGCAAAAAAGCTGCCCAACGCCATTGCGTTTGGCCCTAACCGCTGCGATCTTCCCAGCCCTTTTGGACTGGGGAGAGGCAGCGGTCATATGCCGGATGAGGCGGTGCGCATTCAAGATCTCACCAACGGGCTGAAAATCTATGTGATTAGTCTGCTGCGCCTGGATCCGCTGATTTAAGTATGGTTTAGGAGGTTCACGGGCCGGCGCTTTTGTCAGGCGCATTGCGAATCCACGCGAGGAGGGGCTGCCGGCTTGCCGCCTTTCGCAGGCGTCCGGCGTTTTGCAGCAAGCCGCGCGGAAAGACCTGCATTCTCAGGCGGAGGACCAAGCGGCGGAAGGGGGTTCCATATCGGGCGAACGGGTGGAGGTGAATGCGCCGTGAAGGGAGTGCCCAGTGCATATGAAATGGAGATTGCCAGGCTGACACACGAATTTCAGCCCCATATCTCATATACTTGTACGCACGGTGACCGTATGGAGATCATTTATCTGCGCCAGGGCATCGTATCCATGGAGATCGGTGAGCTGACTGTCGATGCGCGCAGCGGCGCGGTGATCATTATTCCGGCGAATACCCCGCATAGCGGTACGTATGCGGCCTCAGACCGCAGCGGGAAGTTTGAGCGCTATACGCTGGAGCTGGTGGGTGTTTGCCGTCCCGGGCTGCCGGAAGGGCATTTGCTGGCCGCGGGGCTCAACCCGGTCGTACAATTGGATATCCCGCACATTCTGACCGCGATGTTTCAGCTGATTGAACAGGAGTTCCTTGCCCGTGAGCCCGAATGGGAGGCCGTATGCGGCAGCACGCTCTCTGCGCTGTGCACGATGATTGTCCGGAGCGCTGTGCCATGCTCCAGACAGCCGCCGCCGCAGGCGCAGACCCTTGCTGCCGAAATCCTGGCCTATCTGCATACGCATTACTGCGAAAATATTACGCTGCAGTCGGTTGCCGATCACTTTTATATCAGCCACTATTATTTATCCCATCTGATGAAAAAGCATTTGAATATTTCACTGATGCAGTATGTACTCCGTCTGCGTATCAGTGAGGCCCAGACGCTGCTGCGGGATACCGATTATCCGATCCGGCAGATTGCGCAGATGGTGGGCTACCAGAGTTTAAATTATTTTTCCAGCGTCTTTCGTAAAACGACCGGCATTTCCCCGGGGGAATGCCGTGCCCGTAGCCGGGAGTAGGCGCTTGATAGGGGTGCTTCTGTCTGGACGAGCTGTTCTTTTTCGCTTTGCGATAAAACATATTATTTCTGTATGATTTCTGAGATGTGGAATTCTGTGTCGATTGGGGGAAGGAATGCGATTTGTAAGAAGTGACAGCTTTTTCGGTTCAAATGCAGGCAAAAGGGATTTGGGAGGGGATAAAACATGAAGGAACAGCTGCGCATTGGTGTAATTGGTACCGGACGGATGGGGGTTAGCCATATCCGTCGCATCCAGTCCCAGTTGTCCGGCGGTTGGGTGACAGCGGTTGCCGCCTCTTCCCCGGCGCGTGCAGCGGGGGTTGCCAAGCAGTTTGCCATCCCGCAGGTTATGGAGGCGGATGCGCTAATCGCTTCCCCGGAAGTGGATGCAGTTGTCATTGCGTCGCCGGGGGAGAGCCATGAGGCGTATCTGATGGCATGCATTGCGCAGGGGAAGCCTGTCTTTTGTGAAAAGCCGCTTGCGGCGACTGCTGCGGGGTGCCTCAGGGTGCTGCAGGCGGAATGTGCCGCAGGGTGCAGGCTAGTGCAGCTTGGATTTATGCGCCGCTTTGACCGCTGCCATAATGAACTGCGCGGGTTGCTTGCCTGCGGCAGTTTAGGACGTACGCTGATGGTGCATGCGGTTCATCGAAACCCGGATAATGGGGCGTTTAGCGATACTCTTCAGATTATGGATGCCGCTATTCATACACTGGATGCACTGCCGTGGCTGCTGGGGGACGACCCAATTGCCAGCTGTCAGGTATTGTCCGGCGTACCGGCATCCTGCGCTGCAGGGCGGCAGCAAGATCCGTTGCTGGTTTTGCTGCGCACAGCTTCCGGGGTGTTGGCAGATTTGGAGGTTTTTACGCATTGTGGATACGGATACGATATTGGCTGTGAGGTGGTGTGTGAGCGGGGAACTGCTGCGCTGCCGCCGTCTTCGGCTCCGTTGGTGCGCAGCGCAGCGGCACGTACCGTCCGGGAGTACAATGTGTGGGAGGAGCGGTACAATCATGCGTTTGATGCGGAAATCCTGTATTTTCTGGATCATGCCCGCCAGGGGATTGCCGGCGGGCCGTCTGCCTGGGATGGGTTTGCGGCAGCGGTAGCGGGGGAAGCCTGCCTGCGTTCCATGCAGAGTGGCGTGTGGGAAGAGATCCGGCTTATGGAAAAACCTGCTTTCTATACATAAAGCGGCGCAGGCAGTCTATTATTGCCGCTGGATTGGATACAGACATAAAAAAGAACGCCAGCCCCTGGATCCGGAGAGGGATTCCAGGGGCTGGCATTTCCGTGCGTCGAACGTTTACGGTATTTTAACAAATTGGGCGCCGCATCATACTGACAGGTGGGACGCAATTCAGCGGTGTGTGCAATGGGACTGCTCCTGTGTAAATCGGCGGAGGAAAATATGCTGCGGGGAGTGACATTGACAGCCTGGATTTGTGGCGGCGCAGATTACATTTTCGGATAGTTTGGCGTCACTGGCGTGCGGTTGTCAAAGGAGGGGTTGAACGCATAGTAGTTTTTGGCATCAAGATGGGACTGCACGGTTTGAAGCGCTTCGCCGAAGTTAGCAATTTAAGTAAGGACCTCAAAACGCAGTGTTTGCAAAGGCCGGAAGAGAGCTTGTCATGGAAAATTGGCCCAGGAGGGAAGGTCGGAGCGGCGTTTTCCAGCAGTATTCGTGGATTCGGAGATTCACGATCAAAGATTTGCAATAATAGCGATCGTACAAATGAAGAAGACCCCTGCACTGAAGATGACAATCACTTTTTTAACCTTGTTGTCCCCTTTTACTGCCATATCTATTTTATCTGAAGATACGGCGCAGATCATGGCGGCTATCATTAACAATATTGGAAAATTCCCCATATTTTCTCTCCATAAATTTCGGTTTAGTGTGCGTTTTCCATGTAATTCAAATAATCAGTACCCACATACAAGACACGATTATTTTTAATGACGAAGCCGATGTTCTCTCCCCACTCTCCTTCGCCTTCAACCGCGTAGGCTATTTCATCATTTTTGCTTTCCATATCCACATATAATGCCACAAACCAGCAATGATTTAATACATCAAGAGGATTATCAAGCGTAGGTAATTCAAATTCGGTATCTAGGCCCTTCCCCTCTTGTGTGCAACTTATGAGTTTTTGGCAAATTTCATTTATTACGGGCTCAGAAAGGTTGTTAAATGCATCAACACATTTTTCAGAACATTCCATGAAATCAGGTCTATGGCTATTTGCGTAAACAATCAGTTCCTCCTTATTTTCATCATTACGGAAAATTCTGCTATTGAAGTGTCCCTCTCCATCTTCCTGTTGTAACCAACGAATCATAAAATTGTTCCTCCTTAAAATTTTTTCAATCTTCAATCTGTGAAATTAGGCGCCGTTTGAAACATGGAAATATGCACAATGGCGAGGAATTTTTTCGCCA